>JBFZCA010000409.1:0-17561 GCA_041308205.1 Planctomycetota bacterium
AGGCACCAAGCTGCGCGTCATTCGCCACGGCGGCGTATGTTGGCCCGCGCCATGAACCGGCTCCAGAATCCTCCTCGCCATCTTCCCGTCTTTGTGCCTTCGTGTCTTCGCGGCTGTTCTCGTTGTCCCGTCCCGGCGAGGGGTTTCCGGCCTTCAGCCTTTTCCCCTGCGTTCTTGCCGCGGGGCTTCTCGCTCGGTTTCGCTCGAAACGGGGCTCTTGCGACAGGCTCTATTATCGGAACATGACCGTGCGCTCGCCCCCCCGCGGGCGGGTCATCCTTGCAATATGTTGGAAATGCCGCTAACCTTCGGTCCTCCGGTTTCGATAATAGGTGTATTGACTCAGGATGGTCAGAATTCCCCCGCCCCCCGGCGTCGCGCGGGGCGGGCGCCTCGCACACGACGACCGGGAGCCCCCAGGAACGCCATGCCGACGAAGACCTCGACCACAGCCAGGAAGAAGCACGAGGAAAGCCCCGCCCCCGAGGGCGGCGCGTCCAAGCAGCTCGTCCTCACCGAGAAGCCGAGCGTCGCGCGCGACTTCGTCGCCGCGCTCGGCGGCAAGCAGGCGTTCGCGACCCATGACGGCTTCTTCGAGAGCGACAAGTACGTCATAAGCTGGGCCGTGGGCCATTTGCTCGAGTTCCTCGCCCCGGAGGACATCGACGCCGCTTACAAGCGCTGGCGCCTCCAGGACCTGCCGATCTTCCCGGCCGAGTTCGCGCTCAAGCCCAAGGCCGGCCAGAAGGCGCGCCTGGACACCCTGAAGAAGCTCTTCCGCCGCCGGGACGTCGCCGCGGTCGTCAACGCGTGCGACGCGGGGCGCGAGGGCGAGCTGATCTTCCGGGAGATCTACCGCTTCCTCGCCAACGAGAAGCCGTTCCAGCGGCTCTGGCTCCAGTCCATGACGCCGCACGCCATTCGCGATGCGTTCGACAGGCTGCAGCCCGGGGAGAAGTTCGACGGCCTGGGCGCCGCCGCGGAGTGCCGCGCCGAGAGCGACTGGCTGATCGGCATGAACGCGACGCGCGCGCTCACCAAGCGCCTCCAGACGCGCAGGGAGCGCACGCCGTGGTCCGTGGGCCGCGTGCAGACGCCGACGCTCGCGCTCATCGTCGACCGGGAGCTCGAGATCCTGTCGCACCAGAGCTCTCCGTACTGGCAGATCAAGGCGGTGTTCGCGGCGCCCGGCCACACCTACGAGGGGGTCTGGTTCAACCCCGAGAACGCGGCCCAGGATGAGAACGGCAAGGCGCGCGACGACTGGATCATGGACCGCGCCGCGGCGGAGGCGATCGCGGCGAGCGTCGCCTCCAAGGAGGGCGCCGCCGTCGAGGAGCGCAAGACGTCGATCGAGCGCACGCCGCCGCCTTTCGACCTCACCAGCCTCCAGCGCGAGGCCAACCGCCGCTACGGCTACTCGGCGAGCCGAACGCTGCAGGCCGCGCAGCGCCTGTACGAGGAGTACAAGGCCATCACGTATCCGCGCACGGACTCGCGCTGCCTGCCGAGCGACTACGAGCCCAAGGCCAAGGAAGTGATCCAGGTGCTCGCCGGGAGCCCGCCGTACGCCGAGGCCGCAGGTCTCCTCGTGCGCGAGGGGCTGCGGAACAGCCAGGCGGTCTTCAACGATGCGGGCGTGAGCGACCACTTCGCGCTCATGCCGACGGAGGAGACGCCGCACAAGCTCCCGCCGGTCGAGGCGCGAATCTACGACCTCGTCGTGCGGCGTTTCCTGGGCGCGTTCTTCCCGCCCGCCGTGTGGGAAAACATCGAGCGCACCACCACGGTCGAGGGCGAACGCTTCCGCACGCGGGCGCGCGCGCTCAAGGAGCTCGGCTGGTACCTCGTGTACGACCGCAAGGGGAACGGCAACGGCAAGCTCCCGCCGCTCGAGGGCGGGCGCGGCTCCGTGACGGTGCAGGAGGCGAACATCGTCGAGGAGGAGACCAAGCCCAAGCCGAGGATCACCGAGGCCGGCCTCCTCAACCTGATGGAAAACGCGGGCAAGAGCATCGACGACGAGGAGCTGTCCGCGGCCCTCAGAGACAAGGGCCTGGGCACGCCCGCGACGCGCGCCGAGATCATCGAGGGGCTCATCACGCGCGGCTACATGAAGCGCGCGGGCAAGGCGCTCGCCGCCGCCGCCAAGGGCATCCGCCTCATCGATGTGCTCAGGCGCATCCGCGTCGAGCGCCTGGCCTCCGCGGCGCTCACGGGAGAGCTGGAGCGCCACCTCAGGGAGATCGAGCGCGGCGAGCGCACGCGCGCGGACTTCAGCAGCGAGATCCGCGACTACACCAAGGAGATCGTCGAGCACGCCAAGGACTTCTCCTTCGACAAGCTGTACGCCAAGGAGCCGCCGCTCGGGAAATGCCCGCTGTGCGCGAAGCGCGATGTCGTGGAGGAGAGCCTCGTGTACCGCTGCAAGGGCGTCGAGAAGGAGAAGTGCACGTTCGTGCTCTGGAAGGAGAAGCACGGCCGGTACCTCGACCGCCGGACGGTCGCGACGCTGCTCGGCGACAGGAAGACGCCGCCCTTGTGGGGCTTCTTCTCGCGCGAGGGCAACCCGTTCCGCGCGGTGCTGGCGCTCGAGCCCGACGGCCAGGTCCAGGTCAAGGCGCTCCAGGACGCGCAGGACGAGGAGTTCCAGGCCCCGGTCAATCCCACGCCGCTCGGCACCTGCCCGCTGTGCAAGGAAGGCGTCGTCATCGAGACGCCGCAGAGCTACATCTGCTCGCTCGGCGAGACGAAGGGCTGCCATTTCGCGCTGGCGCGCAAGCTCCTCGGCCGCACGATGACGCGCGAGGAAGCCATAACCTACGTTCACGAGGGCAGGACGCCGTTTCTCGACGGCTTCATATCGCGCCGCGGCCGGCCGTTCCGCGCCGCGCTCATCCTCGGCGACCACGGCCGGCACACCTGGGAATTCCCGTCGCGCGAGGAGACCACGAAGAGCAAGACCGCCGAGGCGGGCGCCGTCACGGACAGGGAGCCGCTCGGCGTCTGTCCCGCGTGCCGCAAGGGCGCGGTCATGACCGCCGAGAACGCCTTCCTCTGCGTGGAGGGCGAGAGCGGTTGCGGCTTCATGCTGCCGCGCGTGATTCTCGGCCGCGAGATGGCGCGCCCGGAGGTCGTCGACTACATCGCCAAGGGCGAGACCGCGATGCTCGAGGGTTTCATCTCGCGCCGCGGCCGGCCCTTCACGGCGGCCCTCTCGCGGGGCAAGGGCGGCAAGTACCGCTGGAAGTTCCCGCCGCGCGGCGAGGCGTAATTCCTTCCGGCCGCACGCGTTCCGTCGCGCGCCGGACCCGCGCATGCGCGTGCGGCGCGCGCATGACGACTTGCCGTTCCGGCGCCTGCCCGATTGGCAAATCCCGCGCCCGCCGTTACACTGGATGCGATGTAAGGCTTTGCGTCTGGAATCCTGCGTGGATGGCACCCATGCGTTCTCGAGTGCTCTCGGTTCTGTGTGTCTGTGCGGCCGCGTTCGCGACCGCCGAGGAATGCGCCGCCGTGAAGTGGCGCGGCATCGAGGGCTACCCGCACGTTACCTTCCCCTACCGGCTGATCACGCTCAAGGCCGTGCTCGCCGATCCCGAGCCGGGCGCCGAGTACGTGTGGCGCTGGGACGTGTGCGGCGACGGCATGGACATACGCGAGGGACCGGTCGAACGGCCCGAGGCGATCGAGGTCACGGCGGCCTACGGCGCCCTGCCGGAGCGATACTATCCGGCGAAGATCTCCGTCTTCAAGCGCGCGGGCGAGACGCTCGTTCTCGCGGGCGAGGACATCTACCCCGTGCTGCTGCTCCCCGAGACGCGGGAGACCCGCACGGCGGTCGCGATCGACGAGGCCCTGTGGTTCCTGCACAAGCAGCTTGCGCGCGGCATCGTGAACGGCATTCCCTCGGGAAGCTACGCGGCCGAGCCGTTCCACATTCCCGATTTCGACCTCGCGTATCTCGCGGCGGCGCTCGAGGCGTTCGGCCGCTTCCGCGGGGCCGGCGCCGTCGACCCCTACGCCGCCACATCCCGCGCGCTCCTCGGCGGCCTCGTCAACCGCGCGGTGCAGGTGTACCTGACCATCCAGCCGCAGGGCAACCCCGACCAGAACCTCAACGGCTACGGCCTTTCGATCTCGGGCACGTCGTCGCAGGGCGCCGTGGTCATCACCGCCTTCGCGCTCGCGGCGCTGGCCGCCGCCCAGGCGCCGAACGACCTCCTGCCCCCCAACGGCCGCCCCGGCATCAGCGGCCGCACCGCCGGCCAGGCCGCGCAGGACATGGCCGATTTCCTCATCTTCGCGCAGAACGACAGCGCGCTCAGCCGCGGCGGCTGGCGTTACCGCGCCAACGAGTTCGTGGGGGAGCATCCGGCGTCCGGCTGGACCGCGATCGCGCTCGACCTGGCCGCGCGCAGGCTCGGCGCCGCGGTGCCCGCCTGGTGCGGAACCGAGGCCTTGTACTGGATCGCGAATACGCAGGCCGCCGATGGCGGCTTCGGCATATCGAGCCCGGCCGGCGCCAATGTCCTGCGCACGGCGTCGGGGCTGGCGCTCCTGGGATGGACGGGCGGCGACCCGGCCGACCCGTCGCGCGAGGCGCGCGCGCAGAACTACATCGCGTCGTGGTGGTGCGAGCCCGCCGTCGGCCCGTGCGTGGGCCCGTGCGTCTGGGACGATGCCTGGTGCTTCAACAACGAGGTTCTCGTCTTCGGCAATCCGCTCTGCATGTACACGGTCGCGCGGAGCGCCGGCGCGTTCGCGCCACCGCTCGATCTCTTCGGCGCGCACGCGTGGTACGCCGAGTTCGCCGAGTTTCTGACCGCGCACCAGCCGCTCTTGCCCAACGCGCCCTGCCCGGCCCGGCAGGCGACGGCCGATCCGGACGATCCGTCCGTTCCGCACGGATTCTGGCCGCTCACGACGCTCAACCCGGACGACGTCTGCGGCGAGGTTCTCAACACGGCCCTCGACGTGAACGTGCTCCTCGACGGCTACGCGGATTCCTCCCCCCTCGCGATCCTGAGGCCCGAGGCCTTCATGCCGGCCGCGGGCGAACCGGTCACGTTCGACGCGTCGGCCTCCCTTGCGCTCGATGCGGGGGGCGTGCGCGTGCCGATTCTCAGGTACGAGTTCGATTTCGGCGACGGCACGCTGTCGTACATCGAGGATCGCACCTCCGCGCCCGATGGCGCGTTCGACGGCATTGCGTCGCACGTGTACCTCGTGCCGGCGCTCGAGGGCCTCACGGTGCGCCTCGCCGTGACGGCGCTCCTGGACGGCCAGTTGCGCACGGACGCCGCCGAGACCACGCTGCGCCCCTCGATCGGCAACCGCGCGCCGGTGCCCATCATCACGCTCGTTGCGGGCGGCAGCGCGATCGAGGGCGACGCCGCGTGTCCCTCGTGCGCCTTCGCCGTCTGGGCCGGCTATCCCTTCACCGTGTCGAGCGCGCTGTCGTTCGATCCCGACCTGGGCGATTCGATCACGCGGCGCGAGTGGCTCGATGCCGCCGGGACGCTGCTCGGCGAGGGCGTGACGCTGGCGCTCGTCGTGCCCGCCGCCTCGGTGTTTCCGCTCACGCTGCGCGTGACCGACGCCGGCAACCCCATGACCGGCGAGCCCGCGCCCGAGAGCGCGACGGCGACCGTGGACTTGCTCGTCGCCAGGGACTCGACGCCGCCCGTGATCGAGCTCCCCGCCCCGTGCACGCTCCCCTGCGCCGGCACGGCAGGCACGCCCCCGCCCGAGAACTGGCTGCCGCGCGCGGTGGATGACCTCGATCCCGAGCCCGAGGTCATCGTCGAGCTTCCCGCGGCGCTCCCGCCCGGCGAGAACGCCATTCTGGTGCGCGCGCGCGACCGCGACGGGAACGAGAGCACGGCGTTCGGCTCGATCACGGTCAGCGACACGGCGCCGCCCGCGGTCGCTGCCGAACCGCTCGTGCTCGAGGCTGCGTCGGCCGCCGGCGCGCCCCGGCCCGACACGTGGCCCCTCGCGATCGAGGACGACTGCGACACCGTGTTCTCGACCAGCGACGATGCACCGGCCGTCCTGCCGTTCGGGGACAGCAGCGCGAACGTGCGCGTCAGCGACAGCTCGGGCAACCACACGACCGTGACCGTGTTCATCACGGTGGTCGACACGACGCCGCCGGTCTTCACGGGCGAGGAGGAGCTCGTCCTCGCGTGCGAGGGCGGCGGGATGGCGGCGCGTCCCGCCGTGCTGCCCGTGAGCGCGATCGATGCGGTCGACGGCCCCGTCGCGATCACCGATGATCTTCCCGAACAGATTCCGCTCGGCGCGACCGAGGCGCGCCTCGAGGCGCGCGATCGGACGGGGAACACGGCGACGATGACCCTGCGCGTGCTGGTCATCGACGCCGTGCCGCCCGAGATCGAGTGCCCCGCCCCGCTCGTCATGTACACGACCGGCATGCAGCCCGTGATGCCGCCCGACGACTGGCGCGCCGACGCGCATGACGGCTGCGAGGGCGCGGTCGCGGTCGCGGCCGAGCCCGCGGGCCCCTATGCGCCCGGCACGACCACGATCGTGTGGAGCGCGCGCGATTCCTCGGGCAACGAGGCCCGTTGCGAGGCGCTCGTGGAGGTCGTCGGCGGGGCCGCATTCAGGCGCGGGGATGCCAACGACGACGGCGCCGTCGAGATCTCGGATGCGATCTTCGTGCTGACATTCCTCTTCGCCCGCGGCAGGGAGCCATCGTGCCTGGACGCGGCCGATGCCAACGACAGCGCCGCCGGAGGCGCGACGGGCATCGACATCGCCGACGCGGTGTACCTCCTGACCTACCTCTTCAGCCGCGGCGCGCCCCCCGCCGAACCCTTCGAGGCCTGCGGACACGATCGCACCGGCGGCACGCAGGAGTCGTGCCGGATGTTCTCCGGCTGCGCGCGGTGATGCACGCGCCCGGCGCGCGCCGATGATCCGGGGCGGTCCGGCACGCTCCCAGGCGAAACATCCGGGCCTCGCCTCCGGCGTACGGCGGCGGAGGCGCGGAGGGATAGGCGGGCAGCACCGTGCGGGAGAATGAAATCGGTACGCTGCGAGAGACTCGGGCGCCGAACCGGCAGAAATCCCGTGATCCCGAGACGGCGAGCCCGGCGCGGACTGATCGCGGGTCCCTGATTCTCCGGCACTTCCCGCGGCTCTCGGCCCCTTCGGCCGGCATTGTGCGCCGCGGCCGTCAATAGTCTCATTCTCGAACGATACGGCGGTTCTCCGCGGCGTCGCCCCTGCCGGGTGCGCGAGCCGTCCGCGGCCGCCGTGCGGCACGCGATTTCAGAGGGAGCCTCGCATGCGGTTCTTCCCTTCCGCTGTCATCTGTCCGTTGCTCGCCTGCGGGATCTTCCTGGCCGGCTGCCGCGGCGATCCGGCCGCGCGGCGGACGAAGCACATGGAGCGCGCCGAGGCCTTCGCCGCCGGCGGCGACTGGAAGGCGGCGGTCATCGAGTACCGCAACGCCCTCCAGGCCGACCCGAAGTTCGCGGCGGGGCACTACAAGCTCGCGCTCGCCTATCTCCAGACCCAGCAGCCCAAGGAGGCGTTCCGCAGCCTCTCGACGGCGGTCGACCTGGACCCCGCGAATCTCGACGCGCAGCTCAAGCTCGGCCAGTTCTATCTGGCGGCCGACCAGGGCGCGCCGGCGGCGGAGAAAGCGCTCCTGGTGCTCGCCAAGGAGCCCGCGCGCATCGATGCGCTGCTGCTCCATTCCGGAGCGCTCGTCAAGCTGCGGCAGCTCCCGGAGGCGCAGGCCGTGCTCCAGAAGGTGCTGGCCATCGACCCGGGCAACCTCAACGCCGCGCTCGCCCTCGCGCGCCTGGCCATCCGCGACCGGCGGTTCGATGAGGCCGAGCAGCTTCTCGCGCGCGCCGCCGCGGCGCACCCCGATGCGATCGAGCCCGCGATGGATCTGGCGCTGCTCGAGGAGCAGCGCGGCGCGCCGGACAAGGCCGAGGCCGCGCTCAAGGGGGCGCTCGCCAGGAAGCCCGCGAGCCAGGAGGTCGCCGCGCGGCTCGGGGAGTTTTACCTGCGCCGCGGCAACGCCGCGGCGGCCGAGGCGGTCTATGCGGGAGCCGTGCGCGAGAACCCGAATGCCGCGGCGCCGAAGCTCGCGCTCGCGACGTTCTACCGCCGGCAGCAGGCGCCCGACAAGGCGCTCGCGCTGCTCGAGGCGGCGCGCGCGGCGGCGCCCGACGACGTGAACGTCCTCAACGCGCTCGCCGCGCTCAACGCGGAGACGGGGAAGGCGGCCGAGGCCGAGGCGCTCGCGGCGCTCGTGCTCCAGAAGGACAAGGGCAACATCGAGGCGCGCCTCACCCGCGCCCGGGTTCTCGTGACCGGCGGCAAGCTCGCCGAGGCGGCCGCGCTCCTCGATGCGGTGATCGAGAACGCGCCGCGGCGCGGCGATGCCCACTACCTGCGGGGCCTCGTCCACCGCGCCCGCAACGAGAACGAGCGGGCCAAGAGCGCGTTCATGAGCGCCGTCGATTACTCGCCCGGGAACCTCAATGCGCGGCTGCTCCTCGCGGAAGTCTATGTCAAGGAGCGCTCCGCGATGCTCGCGCTGGAGCAGCTCAAGCCGGTGCTCGCGCGCGACCCGGGCAACCCGGATGCGCTCAAGCTCGCCGGCAACGCGCACCTCATGCTCGGCAACCGCGACGAGGCGCGCGATGCCTTCCAGAAGGCCCGCGCCCGCGCCGGCGACGATGTCGCCGTGCTGCTTGCGCTCGCGCGGATCGCGGGCGACAAGGAGAACCTCGATGAGGCCATGGCGCTCCTTGCCGCGGCCATCGACGGCAATCCCGAGGCCGTGGCGCCGCGCGTGGAACGCGCGCGCTTGTTCGAGCGCCGCGGCGATTTCGCGCGGGCCGAAGAGGAGCTCACGGCGCTGGCGAACGCGCATCCGGACGACGCGGCCCTCGCGGCGCGGCGCGCCGGATTCCACCTGCGGCGCGGCGACAAGGAGGCGGCGCGCAGCGTGTTCGTCGCCGCAGCGCAGCGCGGGCAGAGCCTGCCGGCCAAGCTCAACGCCGCGGCGTTCTTCGTGGGGCAGCGCGACGCGGGAGAGGCGGCCAAGTGGCTCGCCGAGGCCCTCCCGCTCGCCGAGAACGAGATCGAGGCCCTCAACTCGATCGCGGCGCTGTACATTCAAGCGCAGCTCCCCGACGAGGCCGCCAAGGCGCTCGAGCGCGCCGCGAGCCTCGACCCCGTGAACGTGCGCTCGCGTCTGACGCGCGCCTACCTCGCGCTGGCCGGCAACAGACTCGCGGACGCGGCCGGGATCATCAACGCGATCATCGAGGAAAACCCCCGAAACGGCGATGCGCACTACTACAAGGGACTGCTCCACAACGCCGAGGGGGACCGCGTCAAGGCCAGGGAGGCGCTCGCGAAGGCGGTCGTGCTCGCGCCCGAGAACCTCAAGGCCCGGCTCGTGCTCGCCGAGCTTTCGCTCGGGGAGCGCAACGCCGACGCCGCGCTCAAGGAGCTCGAGGAGCTCCTCGCGAAGGACGATGAGAACCACCAGGCGTACATCCTCAAGGGCGCCGCGCACATGCTCAAGCGCCAGATGCCGGAGGCGCGCGCCGCGCTGGAGCGCGCGGCGCAGCTCGCGCCCGCCGAGCCCGCGGCGCTCTTCCAGCTCGCGCTCGTCGCCAAGGCCGAGCGGCGGTCCGAGGAGGCCGGGGATCTCCTCGCGAAGGTGCTGGCGCTCAAGCCCGACCACCGGCCCGCGCTGGCGGCCATGGTGAACCTGCTCGCAAGCCGGCAGGGCGCGGATGCGGCCCTGGCCTTCATCGACGAGCGGCTCGCCGCGCACGCGGCCGATGCGCCGCTCGCGGCGGCGCTCCACGAGATGCGCGGGAGCCGCCTCGTGCTCGCGCGCCGCTACGCCGAGGCCGCGCAGGCGTTCGACAGGGCGCTCGCGCTCGCGCCCGAGCGCATCTCCGTGTACTTCGCGCTTGCCAACCTCCACCTCCAGCAGAACGAGACGAGCAAGGCCGTTGCGCGTTACGAGGAGGTCCTCAAGACCAAGCCCGATAACGTCTCGGCATACATGGCGCTCGGCGTGATCCACGAGACCGCGGGCGCGCTCGACCTGGCGGAGACCATGTACGCCGGGGCGATCGAGCGCAACCCGAACTTCGCGCCGGCGCTCAACAACCTCGCCTGGATCCTCCTGCAGCAGGGCAAGGACATGGATCGCGCGTTCAGCCTGGCGGAGAAGGCCCGCAAGCTCCTTCCCGACGATCCCAGCGTCGGGGACACGTACGGATTCGCGCTCATCACCAGGGGCCTCTTCGCGACGGCCATCACGACGCTGCAGGACGCGGCCCAGAAGAACCCGAAGAGCCCGGCGGTGTGGTTCCACCTGGCGATCGCGTACTACCGTTACGGCCGGCTCGCCCAGGCGCGGTCGGCGCTCGCCGAGGCGCTCGCGCTGAGCGCGCTGCCGTGGGGGGCGCGATAGCCGGCGCCGGCGAACACGGCCCGCCGGGCGGGAACGGCCCGCGCCGAAACCCGGCCTGGAAAACGTTCGCCACGAAGGCACGAGGGGCGGGCGGCATATGCCGAGTGCGCGATGGCTCACCGCTGATTCTTGGTGCCTTCGTGCCTTTGTGGCATCGTCCTTCCTTCCTCCCCGGACGCGGGGGACAGCCACGCGAATGGAAGACGAGAAGGGCCACGAAGACACGAAGGCACGAAGGGTCTCGGGTGCATTCCAAGCGTGCGGTGGTTTACCGCTGATCCTTTGTGTCTTCGTGTCTGTGTGGCATCGTCCCTCTTTCCTCCCCGGACGCGGGGGACAGCCGCGCGAATGGAAGACGAGAAGGGCCACGAAGACACGAAGGGTCTCGGGTGCATTCCGAGCGTGCGGTGGTTTACCGCTGATCCTTTGTGTCTTGGTGCCTTTGTGGCATCGTCCCTCTTTCCTCCCCGGACGCGGGCGCCGGGCGGCCGCTGCTTGCCCTCCCTCCCGGCCCGCGCTACGATGACGGCAGCGAAAGGAGCTTCCCATGCAACGGATGCTCGCGTTCTGCGCCGTCATCTTTTTCGGCGCCGCCGCTCCCGCGGCGGACGTTCTCGGCCGCGAGGGCAAGGGCTTCCTCGAGCGCATCGACGGACTGCTCGTTCTCCACGTGCGGGGGACGCCCTACGAGATGGGTTTCCAGCACGGCAAGCTGCTCGCGGAGCACGTGCGCGCGCTCGTCGCGACCATGGTCGGCCGGGAAGGCGGCAGGGAAATCGCGCTGCCCGGCACGGCCCTGCGAACCACCGTCAAGGACCTGGTCCGCGCGCTTTTCCAGGCGCAGCGGCCGTACTACCGGCCGCGGTTTCTCGAGGAGCTCAAGGGCCTCGCCGACGGCGCCGGCCTGCCCGAGGACGACATCTGCACCGCCAACCACATTCCGGAGCTCTTCCACTGCAGCGGCTTCGCGCTCATGGGCGCGGCCACCGCGGACGGCGACGTGCTCCACGGCCGCGTGCTCGACTACGGCACCGACCAGAAGCTCCAGGACCACGCGCTCGTCATCATTGCCGCGCCGGACGGCCGCCATGCGTTCGCCAACGTGTCGTTCGCGGGTTTCATCGGCTCGGTGACGGGGCTCAACGCGAAGGGCATCGCGGTCGGCGAGATGGGCGGCGGCGGGCAGCTCTTCTGGGCCGGCGAGCCCATGAGCTTCCTGGTCAGGCGCGTGCTGGAGGAGGCCTCGGACCTGGACGCGGCGCTGGAGATCTTCCGGCGCGGCCCGCGCACGTGCGAGTATTACTACGTGGTCTCGGACGGCAACGCCCGGCGCGCCGCGGGGCTGGCGACAACGTGGCAGGACTTCGTCGTCATCGGCCCGGGAGAATTCCACCCGCGCCTTCCCGAGCCGATCAAGGACTGCGTGCTCATGTCGGCGGACAAGCGCTACACGGAGCTCGCCGCGCGCGTCAAGGCGGGCTTCGGCTCGTTCGACGCGGAGAAGGCCATCCGGCTCATGGACGCGCCCGTCGCCATGAAGAGCAATCTCCACAACGCGCT
This sequence comes from Planctomycetota bacterium, assembly GCA_041308205.1. Classification (GTDB taxonomy): domain Bacteria; phylum Planctomycetota; class UBA8108; order UBA8890; family UBA8898; genus UBA8898. The sequence continues at coordinate 12,053 of JBFZCA010000409.1, forward strand.
GATGAAGCCGAAGACCGGGGACTTCTGGGCCGCGTACGCGGCGCCGGGCGGCAGCGCCGCGTGGAGCCGGAAGTACATCCACCTCAATCTGCGCGCGCTGCTCGAGGAGGCCGCCCCCGAGACGGCGGAGGCGGCGCGGCCGTGACGCAGCCCACCAGCCCTGCAGGGAGGCGAGACACCGGGACCGTCCATCAAGAGCCACAGGCAAGCCAAGGGCCGGTCAGGAAGAAAGTTGCCACAAAGACACGAAGACACCAAGGATGGCGGCTGCCGGCCGGAACTGTGAATCCACGCCGCGATTCCTCGTCGCGTCTTCGTGCCTTCGTGGCTGACTTCGTCTTCCCGCCCTCGGGCCGCCGCGGCTATCGCCTCTACAGATCCCACTCGTAGAGCTCGGCCGTGTGCGCCGGCAGGCGGCGCTTCAACGTCTCGCCCTGCATCTTGAGCGTCTCCTCGCTCCAGATCTCGAAGATCTCGCCGCTTGCGGGCAGCCGCGCGCCCTGGTGCGGGCTCACGACGACCTCGGCCTCCTCGTCGGACCAGTTGAACACGGCCAGGTTCACGCTCCGGTCGTCGACCCGCTGCCAGATGCGCGGCAGCGGCACGACGCCCAGGTCGAGCGGCGCGGCCGGCGTGTTGCCGGCGCGGTGGAGCGTCTTGCGAATGATCGCCAGGCCCTCGGCCGACAGCGTCGCGATCCGGTCCCCCAGCGTCACCAGGCCGCCGCTCATCACGATCCATGTCGCCCACAACCGCGCCTCGTGGCGCCTGAGCATGGGGCCCTTCTCCCAGCCGTAGCGTTCGTACGGCCCGCCGGCGTTGTCGCCGGGCCGCAGGCCCTCGGGCTGCGCCGTCTGGGGGCCGCGCACGATCAGCAAGCCCGGGTCGTTGAGCCACATGAGCCCGTGCTGGTACGCGCGGAACATGCCGGACCGCGCGCACCCGAGGAGCGTCGCGAAGTACGGCCGCGCCTCGGGCCCGACCGACAGCGCATCGCAGAGCCCCGCCAGCGGTCCGATGGGCGCGTGCGTGACGTGCCAGAAGGAATCCTCGCCGACCGCGGCGCGTATCGCCAGGACCACCGACCGGAAGCTCTGCTGCACCGAGTCGGTGCGGCCGCGGAACTTGTACGTCCCGGGGTCGATCTCGCAGCCGTTGAAGTCGGTCGTGAAGTAACGGTAGCCCCAGTCGTACAGCTTCCGCATCGCCGCGTACACGTGGTCGCGGACCGCGGGCAGGGTGTAATCGAGCTGTCCGATCTCGTGCTCCTGCTTGTCCGCGCGCTTGACCACCCAGTCGGGGTGCTTCTCGGCGAAGGCGCTCTTCGGGCTCACCGCGAGCGGCGCGATCCAGATGCCGGGAGTGAATCCCGCGTCGGCGATCCGCGCCGCCAGCGTGTCCATGAGGCTCGGGAAGCGCTCCTGCGGCTCCCACTCGCCCATGGCCCGCTGCCACCCCCGGCCGACGATCACGTACTGGATGCTCTCCCTGAGCCACGGCGTCTCCTTGAGAAACGCCAGGTTGTCCATGATGTCGCTCTCGGACAGCTCCTTGGAGTACCAGTCCCCCGACGTCCACGCGCGGAAGCCGGCCGCCTCGATGCCGCGCCGCCGGCCGCGGTGCAGCGCCGCGAAGCGCTCCTGCGCATCGGCCAGCGGCACGCCGCCGCTCAAGACCAGCATGTCGGTCTCGACGCACCCGTAGGACGGAATCTCGCAGTTGAACTCCGCCGTCACGACGACGTGGTCGGCATCGATCCCCAGGCGGCTGCGCGCCCGGCCGCTCATCAGGCAGCCGGCGAAGAGGCAGTCGCCGCCGGGAACGAAGAGCGCCGTGAAGTTCCGGCTCACGTCGCCCTCGACCTCGTCGGCGGAAGGCTCGCCGAAGACCGCGTGCAGGCCCACGGCGCCGCTCGTGTGGTCGCTTTCACGCAGCATGTAGGGCCTGGGCGCGGAGCCGATGGGCGCGATCTTCCTGAGCGGCGCCTTGAGCAGCGTGATCCGCTGGAGCGATATGACGGCGCTCTGGAGATTACGCACCTGGACCGCGATCCCGATCCACGGGCCCTCATCGGGAAGGACGAAGTTCACCGTGATCTCGAGGCCGTTCTGGAGATTGCGTGCGAACAGGCGGGCGCCGCCCCCCGGCAGGGAGTCGTTCGAGAGGGGGGGCGAAAGCTGGACGCCCCTGAGCGGGAAAATCGCGCGGCCGCTCTCCATCTTGACTTCGAGCTTGGAGCCCGTGATCCTGACCGGGCCGATCTTCAGGTTGACGGCGCCGCTCGCGCTGATGCTCACGGCCTTCTTGCCCTGTCGATACACGTTCTTCGCCATTTGCGCTCCCTTCATGCAGAGTCTGCAGCGAATGGGCCGGCGTCCCGGCGCGCCGCCGGGAACACGCGTGCGTGCACGGCAAGCCGCGCGGGGCATACCCTCCACGCGCCGCCCGCATCCCGCACGCTCCGCCGGTCAGAGACCGGGAAAAACCTGCGGAATCATGCGCGTCCTGCCGCGGGAATAGCTTGAATTCTATCCACAAAGACGCGTCCTGAAAAGGATGAAATCAACGCCCGAGGCCGAAATACCCCCGGTCCGCCGGGGCCGGCGCGCTACCCGTCCAGCGTCTCCCGGAGGGTCCGGCCCAGATGCTCGATCCTGAACGGCTTCTGCAGGAAGGCGTCCGCGCCGCGGTTCTTGAGCTCGCCGGCGGCCTCCTCGGGCTCGTAGCCGCTGCAGATCATGATGCGCATGTCGGGGTGCGCCTCCTTGAGCATCGGCAGCAGCGCCGCGCCGCCGAGCCCCGGCATGCCGATGTCGAGAATCGCCGCGTGGATCGTCCCCTCGAAGGTCCGGACGATCTCCAGGGCGCGCTCGCCCGTGGTCGCCGCGAGCACCCGGTAGCCGAGGCGCTCGAGCACCCGCCGGCCGATATCCACGATCGCCGTTTCGTCGTCGACGAAGAGGATCGTCTCGTTGCCGGTGGGAATATCGCCCTCGGCGCGCTTCTTGAGCGCGGCGCGCGGCGCATCGACGGCCGGGAAGTACGCCTCGAACACGGACCCCTTGCCGATCGCGCTCTTGACGTTGAGACACCCGCCGTGGTTCTTCACGATGCCGTACACGGCGGCCAGCCCCAGGCCCCGCCCCTGGGTCTTCGTCGTGTAGAACGGCTCGAATACGCGTGCGAGCGTCGCCGGGTCCATGCCGCGGCCGGTATCCTCGACCGCGAGGTATACGTGGCGGCCCGGTCTGAGAAAGCCGCAGCGCGCGACATCCTCCGGTTGCAGCGCGATGTTGCTCGTCCGGATCGTCACGCGCCCGCTGCCCGGGATCGCCTCGCAGGCGTTGATGCACAGGTTCATGAGCACCTGGTGCATCTGCACCGGGTCGGCCTCCACGTTCCAGAGGTCGGGCGCCAGGCGGCGCTCGATGGCAATGCGCGGCGGGAAGGAGTGCTCCTGCAGCGCGAGCGTGTCGCCGACGACATCGTTGAGCGAGATGACGCGGGGCTGGTGCTTGCCGCCGCGCGCGTAGGCGACGAGCAACTGGGCCAGCTCCCCCGCGCGTTCGGCGGCCCTGGCGATCGTCTCGATCTGCGCGCGCGCCTCGGCGTTCCCCTCGAAGGCGGCGGCGATGAGCTGCGCGTTCCCGAGCACTCCCGTCATCAGGTTGTTGAAGTCGTGCGCGATGCCGCCGGCAAGCGTCGCCGTCGCCTCGAGACGCGAGGCGCTGCGCATGGCCTCCTCGATCTGCTTGCGCTCGGTGATGTCCTCGAGCAGCGTGATGATGCGCACGATCCTGCCGTCCTCGGAGGCCGGGATCTTCCGGACCTCGAAGACCGCGGTGCGGTCGCCGAGCTCGTGGCGCTCCTCGCTCACGAGCGGCAGTCCCGTGGCGAGCACCTGCCGGTATTCGTCCTCGACGCGCGTCAGGAGGAAAGGAAACGCGTCCCTGTCCCTCCGGCCCACCGGATCGTCGCGGCGGCCGGCCTGCAGGTTCCACTGCCTGACGATCTCGTTGACGAACAGGACGCGCAGCTCGCGGTCGACGCTCACGACGCCGATCGGGAGGGCGTCGATCGTGGTGCGGTAGAGCTCCTCCGAGCGCCGCAGCGCCTCCTCCGCCGCCACGCGTTCGCTGATGTCGATGCCCGTGCCGACGACGAGCTTCACCCGGCCGTCCCTGCCGCACACCGCGCTGTTGGCCCAGGCGATTGTCTTGGGGCCTCCATGCTTCGTCTTCCAGCAGTTCACGTGCCGGCTCGGGAAATGACCCGCGCGCAGATCCTCGAACACGCGCTTGACGGCCGGGGTTTCTTCGGGGATGACCAAGACATCCCAGAGGGGTTTCCCCAGGACCTCCTCGCTCTCGAAGCCCGTCACCCGCCGGCACACGTGATTGAACCACACGATGCGCCCTTTGCGATCGAGGATCACGAGCAGCGCGTCGACCGTCTCGAGAACCGTCGCGGCAAGCGCGGGCGTTTTGCCGAAGACTTCGAGGCTCTCCGGCCCCGCATCGTGCGTGTCGTCGGGGGAACGGTTGTCCATCTTTCTTGCCGTAGCCTGTGAGACGCAGGATAAATGAACGCGTGCTAATTGGGTCCATTGTACTTCAGGCCGGCGGAAAAGACAATGAACGGCAGTTCAATCGCGGGGAAGCTCGGGCGCCCGGTGCGCCGCGATCGCCCGCACGATCTCCGCGAATCCCTCCCCGCCCTCGCCCTCGGCGATGAAGGCCGGCCACGTCTTCAGGAACCGCGCGAGCGCGCGGATGTTGGCCACGCCGGCCGCGTTCCGGAAGAACGCGAACATGGGCTCGTCGTTCGGCGAGTCGCCGACGAACGCCACGCGCGCATTGTCCCGGTCGGGATCCAGGCCGAGCTCCTCGTGCAGATAGCGTCGCGCCGTCGACAGCTTGTCGAACTCCCCGAACCAGCCGTTGACGTGAATGGAGCTTATCTTGGCCCTGGCGCCGTGCGCGTGGAAGATCTCCTGGATTCTCAGGATCCGCTCCTCGCTCAGGCGGGGCACATCCTCGCAGAAGTCGATCGCCAGGTCGAACTCGCGATACGGCTGATCGGCCGAAACCGCGCAGCCCGGCACCGCCGCCAGGATCTCGTCGCGGATACGGTCGAGCTGCGCGCGAAACCGCGCCCGCTCGGCGGCCGCGTAGGCATACCAGCGCTCGATCTTTCCGCCCGTGTGGCGGAAGTACAGGCCGCCGTTCTCGCCGATGACGCCGTGGACGGGCCACATCCTGGCGATGTGGTCGCACCAGCCGGCCGGCCGGCCGGTCACGACCACCGGGGCAATGCCGGCGCGCTGCGCCTCCCACAGGGCGGCGAAGGCCCGCTCGTGGAGCTTTCCCCGCGTCGTGAGGGTGTCGTCCAGATCGCACAGGAGCGCCGCGAAGCCGCGGCACACGCCGGCGGGAAGCATGCTGATGGGCTGTGCGGTGGCTGCCATGAACGGCCATTGTACCTGAGAGCGCACTCTCAACCTACGGCC
>JBFZCA010000410.1:0-15580 GCA_041308205.1 Planctomycetota bacterium
CGCGAAGCTCGACGAGCTGAAGGCGGATGCCTCGTTCGCCGCGGCGCGGGAGCAGTGGAACGCGCTCGCCGCGGCCGAGAAGGCGGGCTTCGACATCCGCGTGATCTCGCCGGACAAGAAGTACTTCGCGGCGTTCACGTTCAAGGACGGCAGCCGGTTCCTGGTCGAGCTCGACCTCAAGGCCAACGGCGCCGAGGCCGGCTACTTCATGAAGCTGGTCCGCAAGGATTTCTACAAGGGCAAGAAGCTCGACAAGCTGGTCGCCGACGCATTCGTGGCGGGCGGCGGCGTGGGCCGCGAGGGCGTGGACTGGCCGGAGGAGACCGTGTACGTTTCGGACACGAAGCTGGATGCGGCGCAGCTCAAGGCGCAGGATTTCGTCCTGGCCGTCAGGCAGAGCAAGTACAGCTTCGAGGCCGGGAGCAAGTTCATGGTCGTGCTCAAGGATCTGTCCGACTACAAGCGCACGGGCATTCCGATCGGCAAGGTGGTGGGCCGCTGGGACACGATCGAACGCATGGCGGCGCCCGCCACGTGGAACACGCAGATGCAGAACTCGATCACGTCGGTGCGGCTGCTCCTCGAAGAGGATGTCGATGCGTCGCTCAAGGGCGGCGCCCCGCCGGAGGCGGTGAAGGTCGCCGAGTCCAAGGGGCCGCTTCCCAAGGCCGTGATCGAGACCGACCAGGGCGTCATCGAGATCGAGCTCTACGAGGATGATGCGCCCAACACGGTCGCGAACTTCATCAGCCTCGCCGAGAAGGGCTTCTACAACGGGCTGAAGTTCCACCGGATCGTGCCCGGCTTCGTGATCCAGGGCGGCGATCCGGAGGGCACGGGCCGCGGCGGACCGGGGTACACCATCAAGGACGAGGTCAACGGCAGGACCCACGTCGAGGGCGCGGTCGCCATGGCCAAGATGCCGCAGCCCGACACCGCGGGCAGCCAGTTCTACATCTGCCTGGCGCGGACGCCGCACCTGGACAAGGGCTACACGGTGTTCGGCAAGGTGACGAGCGGCATGGAAGCCGTGCGGAAGATCGAGAGCGCCAATGCCGGCACGATGACGAAGGTGGCGGTCGCCGAGAAGCGTCCCGGCAGCACGTACGCGCCCGCGAAGCTCAACGAGCGGGCGCCGGCGGACAAATGATGCCCGCGACGCGACAGGAGTGAATGCCGAAGCCCCGGCGCGAGCGCCGGGGCTTCTTCTTTTTTGCGCGCGGCCGGCGAGGACATGCCGCGCCGGAGGCCTCCAGCCTGCGTTCGCCCGCCGCCGCGCCGAAAAAAAAAGGACTCTCGTTCCGAGAGTCCCTGAGTGTCGCTTTCGCGGGGAACTACACGTCGCGCGGCTGCACCGTCGAGCGCTTGTTCTCCTTCGCGCGCGTGGCGGCCTTCGTGATCAGCTCGCAGATCGCGCCGTTGAGCGCGCAGAGGAAATCCTTCGAGCTCATCATGCCCTTGGCCTTCACGAAGGCCTTGACCTTGCTCGCCACGATGAGCGGCTCCCCGCACGTACCTTTCTTCGCCTTCTTCGCCATGACTCACAGCTCCTTGGTAATCGCCGCGTCAAGCGCGGGCTGTTCACGCCCACCCAGCCGGCTTGACGGAGACCCGAAAGACACACAACACGTCTGGTGGGCGCAGACGACTTGGCTTTCTCTCCACCTGCACCGCGCGCCGAAAGCGCGTTGAACGCCGCGGAAGGGCTCCCTCGTGGGCGTATAACGCATGCTGCCTGCGATGCGAGTGCCGCGATTTGACCCCACAAAGGGCGGATTGTCAAACGGAATCTTGCTCGAAAACGCAAAAAACGCAAAATTCTTGCCCGTTGACCCGGTTTCGGGGCTTTTTGAGGCCGTTGTTGCCGGCGGGAGGGGCGACGAAACACCGGTTTCGTGTACGTTTACGGCACCATGATGCGGCGCGGCGGCCCGATCGCGCGGTGGCGCCGCCCGATGAAAGATGGTATCTGAGAGGCTATGTCGGAGGCGTTCCTGCCAAGCACCGTGCGCGACTGCGCGGCCCGCGGGTGGCCGGGGATCGAGGTTCTTCTGGTCACGGCCGACCCGCACGTCGACCATCCGAGCTTCGGCGCGCTGGTCGTGGGGCGGTATCTCGAGGGCCGCGGCGCGCGCGTGGGCCTCGTGTGCCAGCCCCGATGGCGCGGGCCCGAGGACTTCCTCGCCGCGGGCCGGCCGGCGCTGTGGTGCGGCATCGGGGGCGGCAGCGTCGATTCCATCCTGGCCACGTACACGGTCAACCGCAAGCTGAGGCGCGACGACGCCTTCGGCCCGGCCGGCAAGGGCGGCGTGCGGCCGCCGCGCGCGGTGATCGTGTACGGCAACGCCGCGCGCGCGGCACTGCCCGGCGTCCCCATCGCCATCGGGGGCGTCGAGGCCGGGACGCGCCGCTTCGCGCACTACGACTGGTGGGACGACGCGATCCGGCGCTCGATCCTGCTCGATGCGCGCGCCGACATCGCCGTGTGGGGCGAGGGGGAGCTCGCGGCCTGGCACATCACGGAGCGCCTCCGGCAGGGGCGCGAGCCGCTGTGGGGCATTCCCGGCACCGCGGTGGCCGTGGCGCGCGGCGATCTCGACGCGGTGCTCCGGGCCGCGGCGCGTTATTGCCGCGTGGCGGGCGTGCCGGGCGGCGGCCCGTATCCGGATCTGGCGCCGTTTCCCGATGACGAACGCGCGGTGATCATGCTGCCGAGCTTCGAGGATCTGGCGCGCGGGCCGCGGCGCCTCCTTGTGGAGCTCACGGCGACCGTGGAGCGCGAGACGCGCGGCCCGTGCGGCGCAGTTCTGGTGCAGCCGCACGGCGATCGCCTGGTCGTGTCGTTCCCGCGGGCCCGCTACCTGACGGCGGAGGAGCTGGATGCGGTCGCCGCGCTGCCCTTCACGCGCCGCGCGCATCCGGAGCGGCCCGCGCCGCCTGCGTTGCCGGCGATCCAGACCTCGATCATCACGCACCGCGGCTGTCCGGGCGGCTGCACGTTCTGCGCGATCGGCGTGCACCACGGCAAGACGATCCGCTCGCGCTCGATCGCATCGCTCTGCGCCGAGGCGCGCGCGCTCGGGCGGGAACCGTTCTTCCGCGGCACGATCAGCGATCTGGGAGGGCCGACGGCGAACCTCTACGGCATGGGGTGCGCGAGCCCCGAGTGCGAAGCGCGCTGCCGGCGCCCGGCGTGCCTGTGGCCGGAGATCTGCCCGAGCTTCCGCCTCGACGCGGAGCCCTTGCGCGAGCTTCTCGCGCAGGTCCGCGCGATTCCCGGCATCGCGCACGCGTACGTGGCGAGCGGCATCCGGCACGACGTGCTCCTCCGCACGCCGGAGCTTCTCCGCGAGCTCGTCGCCCACCACACGGGCGGGCGCCTGAAGATCGCGCCCGAGCACGCCGTCGATCACGTGCTCGATCTCATGCGCAAGCCGCACGCGGCGGCGTTCGAGGCCGCGGCGCGCGCGTTTCGAGAGGAATGCCGCGCGCAGGGGCGCGCCTACCGCCTGACCTCGTACTTCATCGCATCGCACCCGGGCTCGCGCGACGAGGACATGTGGGCGGTCAAGGAATTGCTGGAGCGCCTCGACATCGAAGTGGACCAGGTCCAGGATTTCTGGCCGGCGCCGCTCACGCTCGCGGCGGCGATGTACTACGCGGAGGAGGACCTCGCCGGCCGCCCCATCTTCGTCGCCAAGTCGTTCGCGGACCGGAAGCTCCAGAAGGCGTGTCTGCGGCGCCACGACCCGCGCAATCGCCCGCTGCTCGAGAAGCTGGAGGCGGCGTTGCGGAAGAAGCCGAAGGGCGGGACGTGAGCCGTCCGCCTTCGCCGAGGCTTCGGCGGACAAGGCCGGTTTTCGCCGCAGCTGCGGCGCCCCTCGGATCACTCGTACTTCAGCGTCAGCTCCATCGGCGCGCCTGTCGCGCCCGCGAAGACCTGCGTGACGAGCGGTTCGGCGCCGTCCCGGGTGAGCGTGATGCGGTACTGGCCGGGCGCCAGATGCGTGAACGCGAACCTGCCCTCCGCATCGGCTCGGGCCGAAAGCTCTCCGGCGCCGTCGACCGGCGCGAGCGCGACGGCAATGCCGGCGTGCGGCGTCGTGCCGTCGCGCTGCACCACGGCGCCGCGAATCTCCGCCAGGGGAAATTCGATCTCGATCTCGCGCGTGTCGCCCTTGTCGATCGTCACCGCCTTGGCGTGCGACTTGCCCAGCGCGGGCAGCACCGCGATCTCGTAGTCGCCGGACGGCACGTTCGGGAAGCGGAAGGACCCGTCGGCGCCCGTCAGATGCGTGCGCAGGAGCGGCGGCGTCGCGCCCTTGGCCTTGAGCGTGATCTCGCCCGCCGCGCAGCCCTTGACGAGGCCGCGCACCTCCGCGAGCTGCTGCAGCTCCGGCGCCAGGTTGACCCGGTGCTCCCGGCTCATCGGGGTTATGACGTACGGATACGAGTACGATGCGCGCGCCGGCAGATCCTCCGCCCGGAGCGTGAAGGGCATGCCCGGATCGCCGGCCAACACCGCGTAGGCATCGTCCGCCAGGCCTGCGAAACGCGCCTCGCCGGCCGCGTCGCTCTCCGCGACCTTCACGTCGCCGCCAGCCGAGGCGAGAATCACGGGAACGCCGCGCTCCTTGATGCCGGTCGCCGTGATCACGCCGCCCTTGACCAGGGCGATCTGCTCGGGCGCGGCCGCGGGGGTGCGCAGCTCCTGCGCGTACGGCGCGAACTCCGGGGCGGTCACGATCAGCCGGTACAGCCCCGGCGCCGCGTCCCCGGGCCATTCGATGCGTCCCTCCGCATCGGCCTCGGCGCGCCACACCGCCTCCTCGACCTTGCGGCGCACGTACACCCCGAACACGACGACCCATTCCTCGCCCGCGTCCTTGACGAGGGCCGCGGCGGCGCCCGGCACCGTCGCGCCGGCGGCCGCATCGATGACCTCGGGCCGCGTCTCGATCCGCGGCACGGGCGACTGCGGCGTCGCGCCCGAGAGCGGCGGCACCGGCGGGGGCGGGATCGACGGCGGGGTTCCCTCCTGCGCCGCGGGAGCCGGCTGCATGAGCGCGCGCTGCGACTCGTTGGTGGTCTTCGCGTACCACAAGAGCAGGACGGCGAGAACGCCGAGCAGCAACCATACGATGAGCAGGTAGTTCGTCGTGCGCACCACCGAAGGACCTCGCGGGAACCGACTCCGTGCAGCCGCCGCCGCGACCGCGGGCGGATGGCCCGCGCGGCGCGTGCCGCCGGCAAAGATGTTTGCGTCGATTCCGTACCGGTCATTATAATATGCCGGGAGAATCCCGCATGCAAGCGATAGATCGACGCACGCCCGGCGCGGGCGCGGCGCGCGTCGCCGGAGGTTGAACATGCGCTGGTTGTGTGCAGTGGCCGTCGTCGGCGCGCTTGCGGGCTGCGCCGGCGTCCAGGGAACCCGCGAGGAGGCGCAGAAGCTGCTCAAGACCGGCTACCTGCTGCGGGAGCGGGAGGACTTCAACGGGGCGGCCAGGGCGTTTGCCGCGGCGGTCAACCGGGACCCCTCGTTCGGGCACGCGCACATGGAGCTCGGCCTCGAGTACCTGCGCTACGGCTTGCGGCTGGAGGATGCGGCCGAGGCGTTCGCACGCGCCGCGGCGGTCGACCCGAGCCTCTGGATGGCGCTGCAGTACCGCATGCTTGCCCTCTACGGGCTGGGCGACAAGCGGGGCGCGCTCGCGGCGCAGGAGGCGCTGGTCGCACGGGAGCCTGACAGGGCCGAGGTGCACCACAACCTCGGCGACCTGCTGCTCAAGGAGCGCCGGTGGGCCGAGGCCGAGCGCTGCTTCCGCAGGGCGCTCGAGCTCAAGTCGCCGTACCCCCTTGCCCGGGGCGGGCTCGGGATCGCGCTGTGGCGGGGAGGCAGGGCGGAGGAAGGCATCGAGCACCTGCGCGCGGCGGCGGCGGATTTGCCGCGGCGAACCGCCGTGCGCTTCGAGCTCGCGCGCGCCCTGCTCGCGCGCAATCTGCTCGCGGAAGCGGCGGCCGAGGCCGAGGCCGTGCGGGAGGTGGAGCCTGACAACGGCCTGGTTTATCATATACTGGCAGAGGTGCGGCTTGCGCAGGGCGATCGCAACGCCGCGGCCGCGATGGCTCGCGAGGCGCTCGCCCGGCGCTACGGGCTTTCGGCGGAGCTGAAGGCGAAGCTCGACGCCGGCGTATCGCCCGATACCGGGACACAAGGAGGTTCGCCATGATCCGCCGATCGATCGTTGTCGCGTTGGCGCTCGGCGTGCTCGCGAGCGGGGCGTTTTCCGCCGCTCCGGCCGGGAAGGGCCAGGATCCGGTCTTCGAGACTCCCGAGGGCGCGCAAGCGTTCAAGGACGGCAAGGCGGCGTTCCTCGAGAAGAAGTTCGATGTGGCGAGCGGGCAGCTCGTCAAGGCGCGCAAGGCCGCCAAGAACAAGCCCGCGCAGCAGGAGGTCGACCGCTGGATCCAGGGCCTGAAGGGGCTTCAGGACCTGGCGATCCTGGAGCGCAACATCGAGAAGGAGCCCGGCTGGGTCTACGAGAACGCGCAGCGCAAGCTCCTCGTCCACATCGCCACGCCCGCGGCCGACTTCTTCAGGCAGCTCATCGAGCAGATCGAAGGCTCCGACAAGAAGATCGTCGTGAAGTTCGAGGGCTTCGAGGACCAGGCGCGCGTGTACGATGCCAGGTTCGGCCACACCTACACGCTCAAGACGAGCGATCCCGCGCACGTCATCGAGGGCGAGCAATCGCTCAAGTGGGAGTGCAAGGCCTCGCAGGACAAGAGCCGCGTCTTCCGCGTGAAAGACGTGCGCGTGCCCAAGGACTGGTCCAAGTACGATTTCCTCGGCTTCTGGATGTACGGCGTCGAGGGCATGAGCTCGAGGATCGAGGTCTGCCTCACCAACGAGCGCGACGAGGCCCCCGTCAAGGGAGCCAAGAGCAAGAGCGGCGCGACGGTCCGCCACGACGGCTTTCAGGTGGCGCTGCAGCCGCACGAGGGGTGGCGGTTCATCACGCTGAGCCTGAAACAGGGCGGCAAGGGCTCGGCCATGTTCAGCAAGGTCGGCGCCGGCGACCTGTCGAAGGTGGGCGGGCTGCAATTCCAGTTGCCGGGGGTCAAGAAGTTCGCCGTGTACCTGGACGGCTTCGTGCTGATCAAGAGCAAGTGAGCCCCCGCCTCGCCAACCCGTAGGGGGGCGCCGGGCGCGCCTTTCGCCAGAGGGCCTCGAAATCGCGGTCCGTCTCCCGCGTGAGATCCTGCAGGATCCGCTCCATGCGCGCGCGGAACGGCTCCAGGTCGTCGGAAGGCGCCGCCTGCACGCGGAACGGCGCTGCCGCGCGGACGATCGCGCGCGTGAACGGGCGCGGCAGCATGAAGCCATCCCAGGAGCGGAACTGCCAGAACCGCGCGAAGCTGCAGGTTGCGGGAATGATCGGATAGCCGGTCGCCGCCGCGAGGCGGATGATGCCGGGTTTGAGCGCGTGCCGCGGCCCGCGCGGTCCGTCGGGCGTCACCGCCAGGTCGACGCCCCGGCGCCGGCACATCTGAAAGAGCGCCGTGCCGCCGCCGCGCGTGCTCGAGCCGCGCACGGTGCCGAAGCCGAGGCGTTCGACGGTCCTGGCGATGAGGTCGCCGTCGCGGTGCCGGCTCACTATGATCGTGACGCCCAGCGAGCGGTGCGTGTAGGCGAAGAGCAGCATGCGCTGGTGCCAGAAGGCGTAGATGCAGGGGCCGCGCAGCTCGATCGGCGGATCGCACGGCTCGATGTCGAGCCAGCGGATGCGGAGGGTCCCGAAGTACAGGCGGATGAGCGCCGGCGCGATGCGCGGCACCGCGGCGAGCAGGGCATCAAGGCGCGCCATGGATCATGTCTCCGCGAAGCTCCTCGATGGCAGCCATGACCATGTCGGGCGTGATCGAACGCATGCAGCGCCTGTCGTCGCACGTCCGCTTCTCGCAGGGGCTGCACGGCGCATCGCTTCGCACGCAGCGCCGCGGGGCGTTGCGGGGGCCGTACACGGCGGGATCCTTGGGGCCGAACAGGCCCACGACGGGCACCCCGAGCGCATCGGCCAGATGCAGCACCCCCGTGTCGGGGGCGACGAGGAGGCTCGCCGCGCGCAGGAGGCCGGCGACGTGCCGCAGCGAAGGGCATTCGGGCGCGACGGCGGCCGAGCATGCGGCGCGCGTCGCGATGCGTTGCGCGAGGTCGCGCTCGCCCGGGCCCCACGAGAAGACGACGCGCGCGTTGAAGGCCGGCGCGGCGCGCCGCGCGAGCTCGGCGAATCCCTCCTCGGTCCAGCCCTTGAACGTGCCGAACGAGCTCACGCCGGGGTGGAAGACGAACACGGGGCCGGGCGCCGCGCCCAGGCGCTCGCGCGCCCAGCGCGTCTCGGTCTCGAAGTCCGGAAGGCGCGGCGGGGGGGCGGGGCCGACGAACCCGAGCGCGCGGGCGAAGGCGAGATTGCGCTCGACGCGGTGCGCGGCGGGCGGGACCGGAGGCGCCGTGAAGGAGTGCAGGAAGTGGCTGCGCTCCTTGACGTTCGTGCGGTCGAAGCCCATCGTCCTGGCGGCGCCGCTCAGGCGTGCGACCACGGCCCCGCGGAGGTTGGCCTGAAAGTCGAGCGCGAGCGCATAACGCTCGGCGCGCAGCGTCCTGAAGAAGCGCACGCCCTCGCGCGCCGCCCCGAGCAGCCGCGCGGGGCTCCGGAGGCGCCGCTGCCACGCCTTGCGGGGGAGATTCCACACGCGTCCCAGCAGGGGATGCCCCTCGAGCACCGGCGCCGAGAGCGACTCGACCGCCCAGTCGAACCGTGCGCGCGGCAGGACCTCGTGCAGCGCCGAGAGCGCCGGCAGCACGTGGAGCACATCCCCGAAGGCGCTCAGGCGCACAATGAGGATCTTCTCGGCGTTTCGGGCGATGTCGATGATCGTTTCCATGCATTGCCGCCGGCGCCGCGCGGCGCTCGCCGCGGGACAGGCTCATAAGTACCAGAAAAAGGAGGAATTGCCAACAGGCGCGGGATTCCGCCGCGGCCGCGCGGACCCTTTCGCCGGATCGGCCCGCTCTGTACACTGTCTTTCTATGCGCCAAATCGAAGCCGCGCTGTCCGCCTTTGAGATCGTCGAGCACGGAAAGGTGCGCGCGTACCTTCGCCGCGGGGACGCCGCGTGGCTGCGCGAGGCGGGCGTGCTTTCCCCCGGGACGCTGGCCGGTCCGGATGCGCTCGGCCGCGGCCGCGGCGCGCGCGTCACGCTTTGCGGCCGGCAGTGCTTCGTCAAGCGGTACTTCCGCGGGGGGCTTCTCGGCAGGACGCTCGGAGACCGCTACGTCTCGGCGGCGCGGTTCGGTCGCGAGCTGGCGGCGGGCGAGGTGCTGCGGCGAAGCGGCGTGCCGTCGCCCGCGGTGCTCGCGCTGGTGATCGAGGCGGAGAGCCTCCTGTGCCGCGCGTGGCTGCTCAGCGAGTTCGTCGACGGCCTGATGCCGCTCGGCGCGGCGCTCGCCTCGCGCGCGGGGCGCGCGAGGCGGCGTGTGCTGCGCGACGCGGGACGCACGATCCGGCGGATGCACGAGGCCGGGGTCGCGCATCCGGATCTCACGCTCGAGAACGTGGCCGTCGTCGGCGGAGAGGTCATGCTGCTCGACTTCGATCGCTGCACGCTCGCGCCCTGGGCGGCGCGGCGCCGGCATAACCTGTTCAGGCTGCACCGGTCCGCGTGCAAGGCCGGGCTGTGGCGCGGCGCCGCCGGCGGGTCCGCGCGCGCGGAGCGGCGGGACATCGCGGCGTTTCTGTGCGGCTACAGGCGCGAGGGCGATGCGGCGCGGGCGCCGGCGTGCGCGTTCGCGCTCTACCGGGGGTGGGAACGCGTGCACGCGGTTTTCTGGAAACGGCCATGACGCACAAGGTTTCGGCGTGCATCATCACGTTCAACGAGGAGGCGAACATTCGCGAGTGCCTCGAGTCGGTGCGGTGGGCCGACGAGATCGTCGTCATCGACAGCGGCTCGACCGACGGCACGGCGTCGATCTGCCGGGAGTACACCGAACGCGTGTACGTGCGCGACTGGCCCGGCCACGTGGCGCAGAAGAACCGCGCGATCGATGCCGCGTCCCACGAGTGGGTGTTCTGCATCGACGCGGATGAGCGCGTCACGCCGCTCCTGCGGTCGGAGATCCAGGGCGTGCTCGCGGGCGAGCCGGCGCACCGGGGGTACGCGATGCCGCGCCTCACGTGGTACCTCGGCCGCTGGATGCGGCACGGCTCGTGGTATCCGGACCTCAAGCTGCGCCTGTTCCTGCGCGGAGAGGGCCGCTTCACGGGGCAGGACCCGCACGACCGCGCCGAGGTGCCGGGCTCGGTGGGGCGCTTCCGCGGCGACATCCTGCACTACAGCTACCGCGACCTGGCGCATCACCTTCAGCAGATCAACAGGTACACGGACACCATGGCGCGCCTGAAGGCGGACGCCGGCAAGGGTTTCCCCATCGCCCGCATGCTCGTGCGGCCGCCCGCGAAGTTCCTCAAGATGTACGTGCTCCGCGCCGGCTTTCTGGACGGCGCGCCGGGGTTCATCGCCGCCGCGATGGGAGGCGTCTACGAGCTCATGAAGTACGCCAAGCTCTGGCAGATCACGCACCGGGCGGGCGGGCGCGATCGCGCGTAGCTCACGCGCCGAGCGGCGCGGGCGCAAAGCGGCGGAAGAACGCCTCGCGGCTGGTGAAGGCCCCCGAGGCGAGCGCCGCCAGGACCGCGGCGCCGGGGGACGCCTTGCCCGCGAAGGGCGCGGCATGGACCGGGCGCCCCGTCGACAGGGCCCATTCCAGGAGCGGCGCGTGGTCTTCGCCCTCGCGCCAGTCGAGGATGATCGGCGTCTCGGGCGCGAACACGTCCGGCGGTATCTCGTCGCGGCCGGCGCCGAGAATGTGCTCGGGATGCGCGATGCCCGGCTCGGCGTCGGCGCCCGCGCGGGCCTTGCTGTACCAGCGCGCCCGCAACGGTTCGCTCGCGCATACGTAGACCGCGGGCGCGTCGAGGAAGCCGCAGCCGGCCATGCGGGCCGGGACGAGCGTGCTTCCCACGGCCGCCCACGCGGAGTCCGAAAGGCCCATCGCCTCCATGCCGCGCGGCCCGATGCGGCCGCACGCGAAGATCGAGGGCAAGATGGGCGGAAGCCAGCGCGCCTCGATGTCGTGCGCCGCAAGGCTGTCGGCGTCCCAGTCGCTCGTGCCCGGCCGCAGGAACCCGAGACGGGCCGCATCGTTCGCATCCGTGGCGATGATCCGGCTCAAGGCGAATCTGAAGTAGTCCTTGGGCGAGAGGATGAGCGCGCAGTGCGCTCGGTTGCGGGGGTGGTCGTCGAGGAAACGCGCTATCTCCCCGCGGAAGGAGCTCCGAACGAGCTCGTGCCCCAGGCGCAGCTCGGTGAGCGCATTCCAGTCCGCATCGAGCGCGATCCAGCCGGACGGCGCCGCCGGGGCGAAGCCCCAGATCTTCGATGTCGGGATGCCGCTCGACTCCACGAGCTCCTTGACGGCATCGGAGACCAGCCGAACCCATTTGCGGGGGTCGATGCGACAGCCGCCGTCATCCTCCGCGTCGGGAGCGATCGGGTGCGTGCACACGCCGGCCAGCGTGCGGTCGCGGCCGAGGAGCATGGCCGTCGCGGCGCGGGCGCCGATCTCGAGGCCGAGAAAATGAACCTGTCCCATGGGTCGAGCCTCCGGCTTTCACGTACAAGCATAGTGAGGGCGGCGGCGGCGTTCAAGAAGCCGCGCGCTGCCTGACGCGCGGGCGCCGAGGCGGGGCCGATCCGGGAGCCTGAAACCCGGTACATTCTACCCGGCGGAGGCCTTTTTGCCGTTTCTGGGGCGCGCGCAGGCGGGGTCCGCCTCCCCGCGGCCCGTCTTCCGGGCCGTTGCGGCCTGGCACCCGAATTGCACCTCTTCCCGAGGTTGTCGGAATGAACCGGAGGAGGATCGGAATTGCAGGGGGAACGGAGTTCTATATGAAAACGAGAGGGTTCCTTCAGAGTCTTCTTGTCGCGTCCGCGGTTCTGTGCGCGACGGGGTGTCCGTCGCTCAAGACCGAGAGCGCTTCGACCAGCAGCGTGCCCGCGACGGCCGAAGAAACCGCGCCCGCGGCGCCCGTCGATCTCGTCTGCACCGCGAACCTGCTCGATGTGTTTCTCGCGTGGGAGAACTCGGGCGATTACAGCGAGATCCGGATCACGCGCGGCGGCGCGCTCGTCGCGACCCTCGACGGTCTCGCAATCTCGTTCTCCGAGACGCTGAGCGCGGCCGGCACGTACGCGTACGAGGTGGTCGGCGCCGGCGATACGGGTATTCTCTCGATGCCGGCTGCGTGCTCGGTGACGGTGTCGATGCTCCCGCCGGTGACCGGAATCGCCTGCGCGTTCGATGCGTACGCCAACGAGGTGCGCCTCAACTGGACGCTCCCGGCGGGCGTCCAGTATGACGGCGTGCGGGTCTACCGCAACGGAGTGTGCGTGGCGCAACTCGGCGGGTCGGCCGTGAGTTACACGGATCCGGCGCCCCCCGTGGCGAGCTACCGTTACCAGGTCTACGGCGTTCTCGACGGCCAGATGTCGGGCGCCGTGTCCTGCAGCGTGCAGGTCATCGCCCTCGCGCAGATCAGCAGCCTCGTGTGGTCCGTCGACTCCAGCACCGGCGACATCGTCCTCGCCTGGCAGAACGGGCAGACGTACGATGCAATCACCTTGTGCTGCGGCGGCGAGGAGATCGCGGCCCTCGGCGGCGGCGAGACCCAGTATCGCTACAGCCACGTTCCGTACGGCGTCTACGAGTTCTCGGTCCAGGCCGCGTACGGCGTGCGCACGACCCAGGCCGTGCGCTGCGAGGGCAATGTGGGCCGTGTCGTGTGGGATGAGGATGCGGTCGGCAACGTCGTCGGCTACCACGTCTACGTGTGGGCGGAGGGCCAGACCGCGCCGCCGGCCCCCTCGTACACGGTGAACTGCGTGACGGCGATGCCGCTGCTCGAGCTCCTGAACGGCGGCGTGCTGCCGGTGACCCGCGATCCCGCGAACTTCCAGCTCGCGCTCGCGGCGTTCGACGCGTACGGCAACACATCGGATCTGTCCGAATCGATCGAGTTCGCGTGGCAGGTGCTCTCGACGAGCAATCTCCAGTAGCCAAACTCTCCCGTAAGGCGATCAGTCCCTCTTGCAAGGCCGGGTGTGTAGCCCGGCCTTGTCTTTTGTTCGCCTTGTCTTCCGTTCGGGGACGGCCGCGCCGCGCCCCGGACGATCGCCCCTGCGCGTTGCGCGCGGGTTCCCCTCCGCGCACCGCCGCCGTCGCGTCGTTCGCACCCCCGCCCGGCGCCGGCGCGCGGGGCACATTTTTCTTTCTACAGGCTGCTTCATGCTTGGCTCCCCGCGCCCGGGCTGCTACAATTAACCCTCGAGTCTCGTATCGGAACGAGTAGGGCGATTCGTATTACGGCCTGAGCAGAGCGAGCGTGGAGGACAATGCGGTCGATCCGTGTGCTGTGCATAGCATGTCTCGGCGCGGTGGCGCTGTGCGGCGGATGCGCGCGCCGCGATGCGCACGTCGAGCCGCAGCCTGCGACCCAGGCGCGCGGCGATCTGCTCCAGGGAGCGGTGCTGCTGCCGCTCGAGGACACGGACCCGCCCGCGGGCGCGGTCACGGGGTACTTCCATTCGATCGACTGGGAGATGGCGGGGGGCGTCGTGCTTCTCTCGTGGAGATGGGAGGGCCCTCCCTGCACGTTCGTCGTGTACTGCGGCGACCGAATCGTGTCCCCGGTGCAGGGCCTCGGCGCCTCGTCCCTCTCGCACGCGTTATGGGAGGAACGGGGGCCCGGCATCTACCACTACAAGGTCGTCGCGGAGCCCTCCGAAGGCGGCGGGGCGATCGAGGAGATCATCTGCGGCCCGGTGATGCTAGGACGCCTGGTGTGGGACTACGATCCGCTCGTGAACGAGGTCTGCTCGCACTTCGCGATCTACCTGCGGAAGGCGGTGGAGACGCAGCCGCCGCTGTGCGTCTACACGGCCCCCCTTCTCGAATCCCCGCAGACGAGGCACAGCGTGCCGCTCAGGCGGATGTTCTCCAGCGACGCGGTTTTCACTCGCGTGGCGGGCGAACGGCAGTTCCTGTTCGGCGAGACGCGCTCGGCCGAGGTGGCGGCGGCCGTCAACGCGGTGCTCGGCCGGCCGGCGGGGGCGCCGGTCACGGACGAGGAGGTCTGGGATTACCTTCTCGACCGCAAGAACAGCGTCACCGCCACGTACTGCAACATCACCGCCGAGGGCGTCCCCGACAAGAGCTTCGAGTCGCTCCATTCCGCGCCCGTGTGGTTCACGTACTCGCGCGCCCTGCTGTACGACGAGGACTGATACCCCGCCCCGCCCCCGGCCGCCCGGCCCGCAGAGCCTTGACAGTCCCCGCGTTCGTGCCCTAGCATTGCCTTTTCGGCGGCCCGGCGCCGCCCAGCGTCAATCCACAAGGAGATGCTCATGACCGCACGAATGTACTACGAGAAGGACGCCGACCTCGCGCACCTCGCGGGCAAGACCGTCGCGATCCTCGGGTACGGCTCGCAGGGCCACGCCCAGGCCTTGAACCTCCGCGACTCGGGGGTCAAGGTGATCGTGAGCGAGCTTCCCGACACGGTCAACTTCAACCTCGCGAAGGAGCACGGCTTCACGCCCGTGAGCGCCGAGGATGCCGCCAAGAGAGGCGATGTCATCCAGATGCTCATCCCGGACACGATCCAGGCGGCGGTGTATCGCAGCGCCGTGGTCCCGCACCTCAAGGCCGGCAAGGCCATCATGTTCAGCCACGGCTTCAACATCCATTTCCGCTGCATCGAGCCCCCGAAGAGCGCCGATGTCTTCATGATCGCGCCCAAGGGCCCGGGGCACCTCGTCAGGTCGGAGTTCGAGAAGGGCGCCGGCGTGCCGTGCCTCGTCGCGGTCGAGCAGAATGCGAGCGGCAAGGCGCTCGACATCGCGCTCGCGTACGCGAAGGGCATCGGCGGGACGCGCGCGGGCGTCATCGAGACGACGTTCAAGGAGGAGACCGAGACCGACCTCTTCGGCGAGCAGGTCTGCCTGTGCGGCGGCGCGAGCGAGCTGGTGAAGGCGGCCTTCACGACCCTGGTCGAGGCCGGCTACCAGGAGGAGATCGCGTACTTCGAGTGCCTGCACGAGCTGAAGCTGATCGTCGATCTCTTCTACCAGGGCGGCCTCTCGTGGATGCGCTACTCGGTGTCGGACACGGCCGAGTACGGCGACTACTCGCGCGGGCCGCGCGTCATCACGCCGCAGGTCAAGGACGAGATGCGCCGGATCCTGTCCGAGATCCAGGACGGGTCGTTCGCGCGCGAGTGGATCCTGGAGAACCAGGCCGGCGCGCCGGTCCTGAAGCGCAAGCGCATTCTCGGGCGCCTGGAGAAGATCGAGGAGGTCGGCCGGCGCCTCAGGAAGAACATGCCCTTCGTGAAGCCGAAGGAGCCGCCCGAGTAAACGGCGGCGGCAATCCCGCGGCCCTCGATGCGCCCGGAGG
>JBFZCA010000411.1:0-3360 GCA_041308205.1 Planctomycetota bacterium
CGGCGGGAGCCCCCGAGCGGGCAAGCTCAGGCCCGCCCGCGCCGGCCTCGGCCTCGCCGCCGCCGGCCGCCGCGCCGGTCCTGTCGTTCGCCTGGGTCAGCGACCTTCACCTCGACGGCGCCACCCTGGAATCGGCCGCCGCGGCCTTTCGCTGGATCGACGAGACGCTCGCGCCCGACTTCGTCCTCTTCACGGGCGACAACAACAGCGTGCCGGCTCCGCCGCGGAACCCGGCCGCGCCGGAGCCCCAGGGCGTGCGGCGACACCGTTTCTTCAAGGAGTTCCTCGCCGCGCGCCTCCGCGCCCCCGCGGTCGTGATTCCGGGCGACAACTGGCCGGGCGGCTTCGAGCAGGTTTTCGGCGCCTCGCAGCGCAGCTTCGACTGCGCGGGCCTTCACTTCCTTCTCCTTGCGCCCGACCGATCGTGCAAGCAGGCCGGCATGGAGGGGCTCTCGGTGTTCGACCCCGCGACGCTCGCATGGGTGCAAAAGGATCTCGAGGCGAACCGGGACAAGCCGACCGTCGCGGCGATCCACGAGCCGATTCACCCTCCCTCGTTTCTCGACGCGATTCTCATGCGGCGCCTGCTCGCGTCCCACCCGCAGGTGCTCGCGGTCTTTCAGGGCCATCTCCACGTCGAAATGAACCTCGCGGCCGACGGGAAGGCGTACCTCACGGCGCCCGCGCTCAAGCCATCCGCGGCCCCCGCGTTGAAGCAGGTTCTCGTCTTCCCCGATCGGCTTGTCGTCAGGACGCATGCCCGCGATCCCGGGACCGGCGCCTTCGCGCCGCCGGGACGGGATCGGAAGATCGATGTGCCGCCGGCCCTGGGAACGCGCCTTCGCCGTCCCGAGGGGGGCTTCCGCACGGAGAACCACGACGAGGTGCCGCCGCACCCTCACGTCGACGATCCGAGCCTGGCGGCGCGGAAATGGGAGTTCCTCCGGAATCTCTCGGAATTCCTGGACGGCGACGTGCGCCCTCCGGCGGAGAAGAGCCCGCCCGCGAAGAGCGCGCCGCCGGCGGCGACCGGGCGGACGGTCCTCCCGCGCCGCTAGTCGTAGGCGAATGCCGGCGCCTGCCGGATCTTCACCGCGCCGTCTTCGGTCACGGAGATGCCGAGCGCCGCGCCTGCGCTCAGGTCGATCTGCTGCGACCAACTGATCTGCTTCCCCGGGAGAGCGAACGTCACCCGCGGGCGGGCCGACGCAGCCGCGACCGAGACGCATTCCGCAAACCCGAGCACGGGGCTGGTCTCCGGCACGCCCCTGTACACCTCGCGCTCATCGATCGTGATGACCGCATCGAGGCCGCGATGGAAGCCTTCCTGCAGATGAATGACGAGTCCGTGCTCCGCATCCGGCGGCGCCGGAGCGCGGGAGGGAGGTTGCACCTGCTCTCGACCGCATCCCAGCGTCGCGATGACTCCGATGATCGCGCTGCGCGCGACGACGCGAGCTCTCATGTTGCGACCCTCCATCTGCCGCCGGCATTGGTCGAGCGCCGGCGGCTGCTACGTGGGACTACCCGCACGCCCCGTCATTCGACCACGACCGCGGTTCCGCTGGCCGAAACCATGAGCATGCCGTTGGCCTGTCCGAGGACCTCGTAATCGAGATCGACCCCCACGACCGCGTTGCCGCCGGCTTCACTCGCGCGCTCTTCAAGCTCCCGGAGCGCGATGTCCCGCGCCCGCTGCAGTTCGCGCTCGTAGGTCGCCGATCTTCCTCCGACCAGATCGCGGATCCCGGCGAACAGATCCTTGAACAGATTGGCGCCGAGAATCGCTTCGCCCGTGACTATGCCGCAGTAGTCGGTGATCCGCTTGCCTTCGATCGCGTGGGTGGTGGTGACCAGCATGGGATTCTCCTCAAGGGACATTGGTCTCACACGCGGGCTCGCGCTGCGAATCGCATGCGCGACCGGCCGCGCAGACCTCACGATACGCCCGCAAGACCCGCCGAGTCAAGCAACGCAACCGGCGAAGTCCGGCCGCCGCCTCTCACGGCGCTCTCGCAACCGGCAGCCCATCGACCCGGCTGCCGACCGTGGAGCCGCCGGCGGCGCGCCCACCGCAGGGCGCTCACGCGGGCGGCCGGCCTCTCGGTTCCGCCTTGACATGGATCTCTCTGGGCGCCGTCTCGAAGTACTTGAAGAGCGCCGGGCACAGCCAGCCCTCCAGCGTGAAGTCGGGCGAGAAGTACCAGTTGCCGCCGTACTCCTCGCGCCGCCATTCGAGCTTCGCCGTGAAGCCGGGAAACGGGGCGGCCGAGAACAGGAGCCGGAACCCCTTCTCGGCGTCGGGGATGTCCGCGACCAGCGCGTCGATCATCGTGTCCGCGCCGGACACGAACGGCTCCTTGTCCAGCCCCACGCGCGGATCATCGAACACCCACGCGCCCTCGTACCGGTAGGGAATGATGAGATTGATGGCGTTCATTCCCGCCTCCGGCATCGCCGTTCCGCCCCACCGGGCCGTGCGGCACCGGCGGCGCCGGCCGGCCGGTCCGAGGCCAGCCGTTTCTTGAAGCCCCTGTGCGCGCCGGGGCTGTACCCCAGCGATTCGTAGAACCGGAGTGCCTCGGTCCGGTCGTTCTCGGTCACGAGGATGACGAACGCGCAGCCCCGGCTGACGGCTTCCCGCTCCAGCGCGCGCATCAACTCCGATCCGATGCCCGTGCGGCGATGCGCCTTGTCGACGATGACATCCTCGATCACCATGAAGGGCCTGCATTCGCCGTAGAGCTCCTCGCACACGATGCCCGTGACGGAGCCGACCAGGCGGTCGTCGTGCCGTGCCGCGAGGAATATGTAGCTCGGGTTCCCGCCGAGCCTCCGGAAGGTCTCCAGCATCTTCGCCGGCGACGATTCCTCGCCCCAGAACTGCGTGTACAGACCGGCAAGGGCCGGCAGATCGCGCTCGGTCAGTCTCGCCACTTCCACGGCGAAGTCCCTCCGGCCGGCGGCACGGCAATGATGCGCGATCGAGCTCTCCGACTCGCACCGACTGCCGGCAACCGGGACACCGTGCGCACGGTACATCGCGCCGCGGACGAGATCAAGGCCCTGGCGAGAGGAGTGCGGCAGGCGGTTCAATTGCGGTAACCGTTCACGGTTTTCTCGCCGTGCTCGGATGCACAGACATGTGGCATCTGACGGAAAGCAAACCACAGAGGCGCAGAGAGCACAGAGAAGAAAAGGGAGACCGCCGCACGTGCCACAGCGCCACGTAACGTCTCACGTTCCGTTCTCTGTGCCCTCTGTCTTCTCTGTGGTGAATCAGAAAGAGCACCACGAAGGACGCCGGAATGTGATGTACTGAAGGCGGAGATTCGCGTGTTCGGGATGCCCTGTGAACGG
>JBFZCA010000412.1:0-4398 GCA_041308205.1 Planctomycetota bacterium
GCTGGGCGGCGGGGGCGCGGCGGCGCCGAGCGACACGCTCGACATCGGCGTCGTCGGCGCGGGCGGCCGCGGCGCCGACAACAACCACGACCTGGCGGGGCAGAACATCGTCGCCCTGTGCGATGTCGACACGCAGCGGGCCGCGCCGGCGTTCGCGGCGTTTCCGAGCGCGCGCAAGTACCGCGACTTCCGTCTCATGCTCGAGCGCGAGAAGGGCATCGATGCGGTGCTCGTCGCCACGCCCGACCACACGCACGCCGTTGCCGCGATGGCCGCGCTCAAGCTCGGGAAGCACGTCTACTGCGAGAAGCCGCTCACGCGCACCGTCGTCGAGGCGCGGGCGCTCGCGAACGCGGCGGCCGAGGCCAAGGTCGCGACGCAGATGGGCAACCAGGGCATGGCCTTCGAGGGCAATCGCCTGATCAAGGAATGGCTGGGAGCGGGCGCCATCGGGGCCGTGAGAGAGGTGCACGTCTGGTCCGACAGGCCGACGCATCGCGGCAAGCTGCCCTTGTACTGGGCGCAGGGCATCGAGCGGCCGAAGGACGAGCCGCCCGTGCCGGCGCACCTGGACTGGGATCTCTGGCTCGGGCCCGCGCCGGTGCGTCCATATCACCCCGCGTACGCGCCGTTCGCGTGGCGGGGGTGGTGGGACTTCGGCTCGGGCGGGCTCGGGGACATGGGGATCCACAACCTCGCGCCGGTCTTCAATGCGCTCGAGCTCGGCGCCCCGCTGAGCGTGTACGCGAGCTCGACGCCGGTCTTTGCGGAGACGGTGCCGCACGCGGCGGTCGTTCACTACGATTTCCCGGCGCGCGGCGACATGCCGGCCGTGAAGCTCGACTGGTACGACGGCGGCGTGCTTCCCCCGCGGCCCGAGGCGCTCGAGCCGGACCGCGAGCTCGACCCCGAGGACGGTATCATCTTCGTCGGCGACAAGGGCGCGATGCTGGTCGAGGGCTGGGGCGGCGAGAAGCCGCGCCTCCTTCCCGAGTCGAGGCACAGGGATTTCGCGCGGCCGCCGAGGACGCTGCCGCGCTCGATCGGGCACCACGCCGAGTGGGTCGAAGCGTGCAAGAAGGGGACGCCCACGGCCTCGAGCTTCGCCTTCGCGGGGCCGCTCACCGAGGCCGTGCTCCTCGGCAGCATCGCGATTCGCATGGAGGGCCGCAGGCTCACGTGGGACGCCGCGGCCATGAAGATCCCGAGCTGTCCCGAGGCGGAGAAGCACCTGCACTACCGGTATCGCGAGGGATGGACGTTGTAGCCTTCCGTCCGTTTTCCGGGGACAGTCACCGATTTCCCCGCGGGAAAGCGGTGACTGTCCCCGGATTGATCCTCCTCGCGAGTCTTGCGCGCGCCGGCGCCGATCCCGCGGCGCTCGCACAGCGCTGGCTGCACGGCCCCGTCGAAGTGACGATCCTCAACGAGGCCACGAAGGCGCGCGGACACGCGTCGTTCGCGCCGCAAGGGCGCGCCGGCGCGGCACTCGGCCCGGAGGGAGTCGTGGCATCGGTCGGGCCGCTCGGCGACGAATGGACGTTGCGCCTGGCCGGCGGCCCGCGCACGGGCCATGCCGTCACGATCGAGCTGCCGCTCCTTGCTCCCGAGCGGCTCGTCTTCACGCCGAGCGAGCGCGGCGTCATGGCGCTCGATGCGAATCCGTCGTACGCGCCGCCGCCGTACGGCGCCTACGGGTGGACCACCGGCGCGTACTACGTGCTGCCCCTCGTTGCGGTGCTCGACCCGGCGGCGGATGCCGGGCTCACGCTCGCGCTTCCTCCCGGCGAGCCGATCCCGCACTTCCAGATCGCCTGGCGCGATGCCCGCGTGCTCTCCTTGACCATCGCCCACCTCGGGCTCGGCGTCGAACGTATGCTGCGGATCTGCCTCTTCGCGCATGCGGCCGACTATCGCGGCGCGCTGGGGGCCTACGCCGCGCGATTTCCGCGCTACTTCGCGCCGGGATTGCCGCGCGGCGAGTTCGAGGGCTCCTTCTGGTATCACCATATCCACGACCACCCGGAGTTCGGCGAGCTGTCCGCCCAGAACGTCAAGTACGTGTGGACGAGCTTCTGGTTCACGCACCTGGGCGAGTACCTCCCTGACGCATCCGAATGGGAGCCGTACACGTACGCCAAGTGGTGGGCGTTGGGGCAGACCATGAGCGATGCGAAGATCCGCGCGTTCGCGCGCGCGATGCGCGAGCGCGGCATCGCAACCTACGCGTACTTCAACGTGACCGAGTACGGCGGCATGGGAGGGAAGACGGGCGATGCCGAGGCGGCGGCGCGCGCGCTGCGAGAGAAGTTCGCCGGCGCGCTCGTCGAGAACGAGCGCGGCGAGCCGATCCCGACCTGGGAAGGCGCGATGGCGATGAACCCCCGCAGGGACGGCGCGCTCTTCCCCTTCCTGGTCGAGCAGGCGCGGCGGCACCTCGCGCGCCTTCCCGAGATCGACGGCTTCGTGATCGACAGGCTCGACTGGGCGAGCACGTACGACTACGGCCGCGGCGACGGGATCACGATGCTCGGCGACCGCCCCGTGACGAACATGGCCGCGCCGGTGGCGGAGGCCGTGCGCGAGGTGTGCCGGCTCTCGCACGCGGCCGGGAAGCGCGTCCTCGTCAATCAGTTCTGGCGCGTCGAGATGCTCGCGGACGTCGACGGCTACTGCCACGAGTACGATTTCGTGCGGGGGCTCGGGTACCTGGCGCCCTTCCGTCCCGCCGCGGCGTGGAATCACGCCGTACCGTACCGGGGCGACCTGCTCCCGTTCGAGGCGCAGCTCAAGCGCCGGCTCCAGTTCGCGGTGTTCCCGCAGATGATCGCGCGCGCCTTCCCGATCTCGCAGCAGGCGCCGGATCCGGAGGCCGCGGCGATGCTCGAGCTCTTCGCCCCGCTCTTCGCGCCGCTCACGGGCAAGGAGCAGGTGCTCGCGCCGCACTGCATCGCGGCCACGGGCGCGAACGACGTCAACCTCTTCGTGAATGCCGCGGGCCGCTTCGTCGTCCCGCTGACGTCGCGCATTCGCTTTCTCGCGCGCGGTGCGCGCGGCCGCGAGGAAGTCGAGGTCGCGATACGCGCGCAGGGCGCGGACGCGATCGAGTGGGCGCACGTGTATTCGGTCGATGCGGCGCCGGCGCGTGCGAGCGTGACCCGCCGGGAGGGCGCAACGCTCGTGCGGATGGCGCGCCACGGGACGTCGAGCGTGATCGTGGCGGGGAAGAATCCCGAGCCCGCGCCGGGCGCCTCCGACGAGGTCTCGTGCGAGGCCGTGCGGCATCGGCTCGCGCAGCCGGGTGCCGCCCGGAGCGTGCCCCTGCCCGAGGGGGCGTGGTCGGCGGCCCTCGGCGTTGTCGGCACGCATGTCGGCGAGCGTGGCGTCGTTCGCGTCATCGTCGATGGTGCTCCCGCCGGCGGGTTGGCGGGCGCCGCGGGGGCGTTCCCTGTCGCGCGCGGCGGAGTCGATCCGGCGGCGCCGCTTCCCGATGTCGTGCTTGCCGCGGGGGACGAGGGCACGTGGTTCGTGCCCGAGGGCATCCACCTTCTCGTGCGGACGCCCGAGGGCAAGGTGATGCGCGTCGCCGAATGGACGCCCGCCATGCGCGTCGAGGCGGCCGGAGCATTCGGCGCGCACCGATTCGCGCTCGCGCGGATCGCGGCCGAGGAGGTCATCCCGCCGCGCGCGCGCTTCGCGGCGCGCGATTCCGCGCGCGGCGGACAATGGCGGGGCGCGTTCGGGACGCGCGCGGCCTGGATCCCGCGCGTGACAGCCGAGGGGCCCGCGGGAGGGTTCGCGCTCGGTGTGACCGGCGAGTCGTTCCTGTGGCCCGAGCCCGAGCCCGAGGGCGACGCGCGCGTGCTCGAGGCCGACGGCGGGGCGGCGCCGCGCGCGACGTGCTGGTTCGCGAAGGAGCGCCTCGGCTTCGCACTCACGCCGCCGGACGGGAAAGACTATTGCGTCGCGGTCTACATCCTCGACTACGATCGGAACGGCCGGGCGGTCGAGGCGCTCGTGCGCGGGGCGGGAGGCGCCATGCTCGATCGGCGCAATGTCGCCGCGGACGACACCGCGCGCGGCGTCTACCTGCGCTGGATCGCGTCGGGGCGGATCGAGATCGTGCTCGAGAAGACGGCGGGCTTCAACGCCGTTGCCTCGGGTGTGTTCATCGACCCCGCGGGCCTTTCCGGGGACAGTCACTGATTTCCCGCGGGGAAATCAGTGACTGTCCCCGGATTCTCGTCGCGCGGCTCGGGCATCAGGAATGCGACCAGCGCCGCGGGCACGAAGAGCAGTCCGTCCACGAGCAGCGCGTACCTGAAGTCGCCGACCTGGCTCAGCAGGCCGAAGAAGACCGTGCCGAACGCGGCCACGATGCGGCCGATGTTGTAGCAG
>JBFZCA010000413.1:0-2822 GCA_041308205.1 Planctomycetota bacterium
TCCGGGTCGTGCATCCGGTTGAAGTTGATTGGCTCGGTGATGACGTACTCTCCGGGCTTGACGAGTACCGTGTCGCCGTCTGCCGCAGCGTCGATGGCGGACTGGATGTCGGTGTAGTCCGTGCCGCCGCTCAGGTCCACGGTGAGCGTGGCGGCGGAGAGCGAGGACGAGTAAAGGGCCGCTATCCCGATGATAAATCCGCGAAGGTGAGCCATGTCCCGTCTCCGTTGATAGCCCCGCTGCCCAATTGGCCACGCGGGAAGCGGGGCCTGTTTATCCTTCGACGTAAAATGCTTTCAGCGTCGACATCTTACCCGGGATTATTCACGCCCGGATGAAAAAGTTTGCGTAACACTTTAGCCGTTTGAAGCAGCTTCTCCCAACCAAACGACATTTTCAGGGGCAATCCCCATCCAGCCGCCGGCAACGCGGGCGAGCCCGTGCGATCCCAGGAGCTTCCGCCATGGCGGCGCGGCGCTCGCTACGCGCGCCCAAGGGCGCGCTCGCGCCGCGGCCTTCGGCTTCCCGCCATGGCTGCTTGATACCGCCCGCGTTGCCAGCGAGTTTTCGCGATCCGATCCAACCGCCCTCAAGCCATCAAGCGGCTTGATCGATGGCCTCTTCCATTTCCTGGACCTTCCCGGCGATCGCAGTCCGGATCAGCCGCAGCACCTCTTCGATCGGGTCGCGTCCCTGGAGTTCCATGGAACGGAACAGGGTCATGAGGATCTCCTGAGCGTGGGCCGCACGATCGGAGCGGTTTCCATGCGAGATCCGACGCACCAGGACCGGCTTCCTCATTTGTTGCTCGCCGTGGTTGTTGAAGGGGCTGACCTCCGGATAGTCCAGGAAGGTGAAAATCTCGGCTCGGTGACGGCGGAGCCGCTTCAGCAGTCGGCGGCAGTCCTTGTCCTCGTAGGTCCCGTTGAGGATCGCATCCAAGCGGTCCAGGAGACGCTGCTGGCGACGGGCGAAGGCAGCATCGCTATGCGCCTTTCGGTTCGCGGCAAGACGGATTCCGTCCTTGAGAAGCCGCTTGAGTCCCCTCCGAAAGCTCGTCCACTGGGGAGTCTTGTTTCTCTTGTCCACCTTCAGGAGTTCGGTAAAGAGGTGGTAGAGACATCGCTGCTTCGCTATAGCCACTATGGCGTTGTACGCTCCCCAGAAGTCACAGATGAGGATTCCCCGGAGGATCTCGCCCAGGACCGACTTCACCACGCGCCGGCTGCGATCCTTCCGGATCACGTAGAAGCACCAGACCTTGGTGGCGAAGCACCAGAGCCAGTAGGTCACCCCGTTGACCCGCCAACCCGTCTCATCCGCATGGAGAGCGCGGGCGCTCTGGACCTTCTTCCGGATCTGTTCGTAGTAGGGTTCCAGGTACTCCGCGATCCGATGCCATGCATGGATCAGGCCTGAGGGGGTGAGGGGCAATCCGCTGGCGAAGCGAAAGAGCCGAACCAGGTTCCCCAGGCTCATGCCCGCCCCGTAGTGCAACCAGGCGGCGAGCATCAGGACATTGAGCCCGATGCGTGCACCCGGCAGAGCTTCGGTGACCACCGGCTCCACCACCTTCTTGCAGTTGCAGCAGTAGTAGCGGTGCTTGCGATGGCGGATCACCCGTGCCTTCGGCGGCGGGATGTCCTCGATGGTCCGTTCGGTGGTCTCGAAGCTTTCCCCCAGAGGTTGCCCGCAGTCGGGACAACAGCTCAAGGTGTGCTCCACCTCGCCATCCACCGACGTGGGCATCCTCCGCGACGCCCCTGGATGCCCCTTCTTCCGCCCCGGGGTCTTCCGCCCCTTCTTGCACCGGTGGATGTTCTTCTTCTCGTAGGGAGGCTTCGAACCGGAAGGAGCGGTCTCGTGGTTGGCCATGAGCTGGTCGTACTGATCCGCCTTCTTCGAGAGTTCCAAGAGCTCCTCTACGGTGGCTTCCTTGCCTTGCTCGTAGATGGCCTCGGCCTCAGCGCGATCCATGCTGAAGAAGCTCCCGGAAGCGGCGGTGGATTGGAAGGAGGAACATGGCCTTGGGATGCCCGTGGTCGTAGTACCTGCTTCCTCGTTTGGCGCTGCCTTCGGTGTCCCCGACATAGGTCCAGTTGGCAGCTCGATAACAGGTCCCGCGGAAACGAAGGGCATCCACGAACGTCTCGGCCAGGTAGACCGGATGGCCATATTTGGCCTGCCAGTCCGGGCTGAGTCGCCGGGTGACGGCGGCCAATGCCTTGCTGGCGAGATGCGGGATGCGTACCCAGGGGAGGATCAAGAAGCGGACATTGTTCACGACCAGGTGAAGTCGATCCTTCTTTGCGGACTCGGTCCAGCCGACGAAGGTCTCCCGGTGGCGACTTTTCCAGGCCGCACCCCCCCAGCCAATGCAAGCTACCTCACGTCCATCGAGGAACGCGAGGTACTTCAGGTGCTCCCCAACGATGGGGCGGTAGCCAAGGTAGTGAAACTGCTCGATCCAGTAATCCCACAGATACCGTTCCCGGGCCGAGGCGAGGGGCCGAACCTCGAAGCGTCGATACTTGCTGAGCGGACCGTCGAGGGGATCTCGAGAGAATTGGGGAACTCGGTCGAATTTTCGGTAATTGGCCTTCGTCCTTTTCCTGGGCGGAAGTTGGATGTACCCGGCTTCCTCCAACCGCAACAGAAGATCGCGGCAAGGGTATTCCTTCAGCGCTCCGCTGGGCTGGCGCCACCCCCAAACTTCACAGAGGACGCGGGAGATATGGCTGCGGCCCCGGGCATAGTATTCCTGGATCGTTTGAAGCACCAGGTCGAGATCGGAAGCACGTAGCTCGCGAAAGCGGTATCGG
>JBFZCA010000414.1:0-4499 GCA_041308205.1 Planctomycetota bacterium
CCGCAGCCAACAAGGCCCAAGGCGATTCTGTCACTCGGCGCGGTACGTCCACTCCCACCCAGCACATGGCATGGCACAATCGTCGACACTGCCGCCGAAGCGGCCGTGCCACCAAGAAACCTTCGTCGATTCATTCGTGTCTTCATGTTTCATTCTCCGACCCGGACACCGCGACAACACGGCTCCACGTGAAGAAGGTGCGGCAGAACGCTGCCTTCTCCGACCAGGCTACTGGTCCAGGAACCGCTTGGCGTGCTCCTCGATGAAGGCAATATTCCGGGCCATGTCCTTCTGCAGAGCCGGGGTGTCGTGCTCGAAATCGATAGTGATGGTTCCTTTGTACTTCAGAAGGTGAAGCTCCCGAAGCGATGCGGCGCACGCGCCCTGACCTTCGCCGATGACCGTGTTACGGCAGAATAGTTCCCCTCTGGTCAGTATGTCCTTCAGATGGAAATTGAAGATCCGGCCTTTCAGTTTTCGCAGGCATTCGACCGGATCCAGTCCCGAACGTGCCCATTGACCGCCGTCGCAGGTGGCCCCCACATACGGGCCGCGGTCCTTGCATGCCTCCAGCACAATCTCCGGACTCCAATACTGGGAGCGCTCTCTCTGGTGGTTATGGAGGGCCAACCGCATCCTATATTCCTCGCAAAGTTTCTCGAGCATGTCGATGCACGCTCTGCTCATAGGCGGTTCGGCAGTAAGGACGTTCGTGCCGAAGTCCTTCCAGAAACCGAACACACGCTTGGCCTGATCCTGCTTGCCGTCAAAATCGGTGAATACGGTGGGAACGGACAGCCCGTTCTCCGTGAGACGGGTCTTGAGTTCCTTGCGAGCGTCGGCCGGCATATTCTCGTCCGCTTTCATGCCTGGCCGCTTCTCGTCCAAACTCAGATTGGTGCGGATTTCGATGCAACGCAACCCAACCTCCGCCGCGTTTTCCAGCGCCTTGAAAAGGGGGAAGCGCCGATAGGTCCAGCCCTGGATGCTCACCTGCCAGCCGAGTTCTGCCGCAGAGGGCGAGGGTATGGGCGCGGGCGGGATGGATCTATCCTCGCCCGCGAATGTGGGCAGGTGTGCGCCCACGCCCACGCTTACGGCCAGGGCCCCGCCTTTTCGCAGGAATTCCCGCCGCCCCACGTCCGGAGCAGGTCTGGCCGGCGGTCTCTCGTCGTTCGGCTCGTCAATGGCGAAAGATGGTCTCTGGGCGGTTATCATGGCGCCTGGACTCCCTTGAGGTTTTTCGATGGTCTGTCCGTAACGGGTGATGGCCCGGCCACAAGAACACAGGAGCTCTCTCGAGCTCTTGTCTCTACCCATTTCTGCGGCAGACCTCGAAATCTGCCTCCACCGGACGCGATTTTCTATAGCCGCAAGGTTTTTCTTAGTAGTGGTCTATGGCGGACCATCCGCGAAGGCATCCAAGCGTTTGGATTCACGAGAGGCTGAACGGCAGATTCTCGTCTGGAATGCAGATACTATAGGAGCCGAGACAGAGAAACCGCCGGACTCCGGGGCCGATCCGTCGGGAGACGTCGCGGCCGCCCGTAACGCAACCTTGAATCAGGGGTGCCACCCATGGCAAAGCCGGAAGCTGACCAATTCGTCAGACTCTGGGTTCGACACCAGAATGACCTCCTTCGCACGATCGCACCGCTGGTCGGGTCCATGGATGACGCGCAGGACGTGCTGCAAGAGACAGCGCTTGCGCTTTGGAAGAAGTTTGACGAGTACGAGCAGAGCCATCCGTTTCTGCCATGGGCCAGGGAGTTCGCCAAGTACGAGGTGCTCATGCATCACCGCCGGAGGCAGAAATACACCTTCTTGACCCAGCCGCTCATTGAAGCCCTGGTCGAGCGGCAGAGGGACTTGGAGACCATCAGCGAGAATCGTGGGCGCATGCTCAAAGACTGCATAGATAACCTACGCGACTCGGACCGCCTTCTGCTCCGCCGGCGGTATGCCGAGCCGCGTACGACGATCCAGGAGGTTGCGGAAGCCACGGGGCAGACAGCCAACGCTCTGTACAAGACTCTTCAGCGCATCCGCCGGCAACTCCTTCTCTGCATCAACCGCCGGCTGGCTTCACCGATAGGTTGATCTGGGAGAATCAAGCGATGGGTGACAGAATACGACGTGAGCTTGATACTCTGCTCTCGGGCCTCGTGGACGGCCACCTGCATGAAGAGCAGCAGGCCCGCCTCGGACAACTGCTTGAGCAATATCCCGAAGCACAAGACATATACCTCGCCTACTTCGATATCCATACGCAGCTGTCTATGGCCGGCGGTCTGAGCGAAGCGGCCCAAGCCCCGCTGCCGGAACCGGTCTTGCAACCATCGATCACAACGTCTTTGCTCGGCATCCGGTCGGTCTGGTGGGTGATGTCCGGAGTTGCCGCCGTCATCCTCCTCGTCGTGACCGTGTGCCTTCTCTCCTCGTCGCGGCATGCCCCTTCAACGCCGATTGTCGCCAGTCTTCTGAGCGCCGAAGACGCGCGATGGGCATTCGGGCCCGCCCATGCCGGCGAGGATGGAGGGCTCGCCGCAGGAAGGGCACGGCTCGAGGCCGGTACGGCTCGTATCCGGATGGTCGGCGGCGCCGAGCTCGTTCTCAAGGCGCCCATGGCCATCGAGCTCCTCGACACCACGACCGTCCGGGTCACCCAGGGCAACGTGACGGTTTTTGTCTCGGACGAGTCCGTGGGCTTTCGCGTGTTTACTCCGATGGCGATTCTGGTGGACATGGGGACGGAGTTCGGCGTCGAGGTCGAAGAGAGCGGGGCGACGGAAGTCCACGTGTTCGATGGGGTCGTGGTGGCGAAGTCCGCCGCTTCAGGGAGTGTGATACCTCTTGCTGCCCAGGAGGCCGGACGCATCGATGCTCCCCGTGACCGGCGAGACCTGATGTACGGAGAGTTTGTCTCGGTCAGACTGGATCGGTCCCGATTTCGCGGACTCTCGGCGTCAGCAGGTGACACGGCTTCCGGTCCAAAAGGCCGCAAGACCGGACGGACGAATCCACGTCTTCAGTCCGGGGCACGCATCATCTTTCTGGGCGATCATGCCACCTCGCGCGAGACACACCTCTTGCTTATCAGTCAAGCCCTCACGGTTCTACCACCCGAAGCTGCTCCACGATTGTTCAACGCGGCGTGGGCTTTTCCCCTTTCGTTCGACGCGAAGCACTACCAGGAGCACGTCGAGTCCTTCGCACCTACCCATGCAGTGCTCGAGTTCGGCCCGGAGATCGCCGGGTTCTCCCGACCGCGATCTCCCGATGATTTTCGGAAGGCGGTGACGCGGTTGGTCGACCGCCTCGAGATGTCGGGTATCGAGCCGATCATCGCGACCGGTTTTCCTATTCCGCAGGACAACCCGCGCGCCCAGGAACTCCTGGATAGCTACAACGACTCTCTCCGCCAGCTTGCCACAGCGCGGGGATATCGGCTCGCGGACGTGGATGCGAATTCGCGGAAACACGCCGACGCCGGGGCGGAGCTTGTGAACACCTACTTCGTGCCCACCTTCGAGGGCTTTCGCGTCATGGCCACGGCGTTGCTCGATGCATTCGGCTACGTCGAAGTCTCGGTGCCGCAATGCCTGGACGTTTCGCTGTTGCCGGGAGTTATCACCAACTGGCAAATGCGACGTAGATCCGATGGCGTTCGTCTGGACGCCGAATCCGTGGCTATGTTGACTATCGACGAAACGTGGACGCGGCTCACCTTGCCCCAGCATGACAAGCTCTCGCAGCGCTTGGCTCAGCCCGGCAGGTCGTTCGTTCATTATGACCGATCCCGGGGATTCGCAACACATCTAACGGATGCGGACAATCAGATCGTACAGGCTGTTTCTTACTACGAATCCGAGACGGACCGCAACGTGTTCTTCAACACCGGCGCGAGGCTGACGGCCATCTGGCTCAACGGAGAGAGGATCTTCCATAGCGACAACCCCTGGGGCGGATGGCACCCGGGAAAAGAAAGGATCCCCGCCAAGCTGAGAGCCGGACGCAACCAGGTCGTCATCGAGTCGCAGGATGCTTTCTTTCTGAGCATCACAAGCCGGCGCGATTGGGCACTTCCCCGCCCTTCGACGTCCAGTCTACTGGAGAAGGACTAGACAAGGACGTTGCCGGCGCTAGCCGTTCAGCTTCCAGCCCTCGCGGTAGGTCTTGCGAATGAACTTGTCGGCCTCCGGGCAGTTGGTCGCCTTGAGGTTGTCCGAATCCCATTCGAGTTTCCTGCCCACGCGGTAGGCAACGAGCGCAAGCAGGTTGTGCTCGATCTCCGCCCCCGAATAGTCGAAGTTGCACAGCGTGGGCTTGCCGGTCTTGGCGCCGATGACCCACTCCTGGTGGTGGCCCGGCGACGGCGGAATCAGCCCATAGGAAATCTCGTTGGCGTTTTCATCATCCACGATGCTAATCGGATACTCCTCGGCAGTCAAGCAACCACGAGGGAGCTCTTGAAACGCCGCGGGCGAGCCCGGCGCGCA
>JBFZCA010000415.1:0-7337 GCA_041308205.1 Planctomycetota bacterium
GCGGTCGTGAGTCTGTCACTCGGCGTGTGGGGCGCGACGGCGAGCGTCGATCTGGGCGCCGTCGATGAGGAACAAGGGCTCGTCAACTCGCAGACGGCGCATCCGAGCGACGGCGAGAACGAGGCCGTGGAGTGCGGCCCGGCCGCCGACGTGCGCGGGGCGAAGAAGAACTGGAGCGCCGAAGACCCGACGCTCGACGTGGCGCCGGCCACCTGGCCGGACGTCTTCTTCTACTTCAACGTCATCGATCCCGATGTGAAGAGCGCCGAGCACGTCATGATCGAGGTCACGGTGTACGACGATCCGCTGCTCCCGGCCGGCACGACCCTGGCGCTCGAGTACACGAACCTGGACTCGACGGGGCCCGCGGACATTCCCAACACGTTCTTCCCGCACCGGACGACCCACGTCCTGCAGGGCACGGACGCATGGGCGAGCTTCGCGTGGGAGGTGACCAACGCCGGCTTCAGGACCTTCATGCAGGGGACGTCCGACTTCCGCGTGTCGGTGTCCGGCGGACAGCGGCTGTGCATGGACGGCGCCGCCGTGACGGTGATCACGGCCGAGTTCCCCGTGGATCTGGCGTGCCCGACCGCCGACAGGACCACGGTCCGGCTGACGTGGCGGAACCTCGGCGTCTACGAGGCGCTCGTCCTCAAGCGCGATGGCGAGGTGATCGCGGTCCTCGACACGGCTGCCGTGTCGTACGAGGATGCCGACGTGCCGGAAGGGCCGCACGCGTACGACCTCGTTGCGACGGCGGCGGGCGAGAGCGGCGGGCCGCGCTGCGAGGTCACGGTCCTTCCCGACATGACCGGACAGTCCGTCACGGTCGACCTGGGCGAGACGAACATAGAGGATGGGCTCGCCAACAGCCACACCGCGCCGCCTGACGGCGGCGACGGGGAGAACGAGCCGGCGTTCTGCGGCCCGCCGGGGCAGGAGCGCGAGGCCCGCCGCAACTGGGGCGAGGAGGACCCGACCCCCGACGGCACGGCCGGCGAGACGCTCTACCCGGACTTCTGCTTCTACTTCAACGTGACCGTACCGGAGATCAAGGGCCAGAGCGAGTTCGTGCTTGCCGTCACGGTCTACGACGATCCCTCGCTCGCGGGCGCGGGCCTCGCGCTCCAGTACACGAACCAGGACTCGACCGGCCCTGGCGACATTCCGAACACGTTCTTCCCGCTCGACCAGCCGCCCGTGCGGAATCTGGAGGGCTGCGGCGAGTGGGTCACGCTGGAGTGGGCCATCGAGAACGCGGGCTTCAGGAGCTACCAGCAGGGCGACTCCGATTTCCGAGTCCTGTGCGGGGCCCGGCTGTGCGTCGACAAGGCCGCGCTCACCGTGGGCATCGCGGAGGACTTCCCCTTCGACCTCGCGTGCACGGTCTCGGGCGCGACGGTCCGGCTCGCCTGGCGGGCGTTCCGGTTCTACGACCTGATCACGGTGCTTCGCGACGGCGAGGTCCTCGCGACGCTGCCCGGCAATCGGACCTCGTACGAGGATCTCGACGTGCCGGAGGGCTCGTACGAGTACGAGGTGCTCGCGTTGCTCGGCGGCGTGGAAGATGGCGTCGCGTGCGAGGCGACCGTGGAGGGCGAGGCGCCCGGCGAACCCATGTTCAAGCGCGGCGACATCAACCAGGACGGGAAGATCGACATCGCCGACCCCATCGCACTCCTGGGACACCTCTTCGCGTCCAAGCCGCGGCCGGCCTGCCCGGATTCCGCCGACGGCAACGATGACGGGAAGCTCGACATCGCCGATGCGATCAAGGTCCTCGGACATCTCTTCGCGGCCGCGGGGCCGCTCCCGAACCCGTTCTCGGCCTGCGGGGTCGACGAGGTCGCGGACACGCTCGGGGAGTGCGTCTTCCCGCCGTGCGAGGGATAGCCGGACGGGCGGACCCCGCCGCCGGGAGGCACATGCTCGCGCCGCTGCACGCGTTGCTCATCTGCGCCGCCGTGAATGCGGCGCCGGGTCTCGTGATCACGGAGATCATGTACCACCCGCCGAGCGACGCTCCGCGCGAGGAATACATCGAGCTCCTGAACGCCGGCACGACGCCGTGCGATCTCTCGGGCGCGAGGCTCGCGGGCGCGGTGAGCTACACGTTCCCCGAGGGCGCGGTCCTCGATGCCGGCGAGTTCCTGGTAGCGGCCGCGGACGGCGAATGGCTTGCGGCCGTGTACGGCGATGTGCCGTGCGCCGTGCTGGGCCCGTGGAGCGGCGCGCTCGCCAACGAGGGCGAGAGGCTCGAGCTTCGCGATGCCGCGGGCGCGCTCCTGTGCGCCGTCGAGTACGACGATGGCCCCCCGTGGCCCGCGGAGGCGGACGGGGGCGGCTCGTCGCTCGAGTGCCTGAACCCGCGCCTCCCGCTCGACACGGCGCGCAACTGGATGCCGTCCCGGACGGGCTGGCGGCGGATCGCCTACGACGGCGTCGCATCATCGAGCGTGCTCTACGTCTATCTGCTCGGGGCGGGCCGGTGTCTCATCGACGACGTGACGATAGCGGCCGCGGATGGCGGCGCCGTGCCCGTGCCGAACGGCGCCTTCGACGCCGGCCTCGCGCCCTGGCAGGCGAACGGGAACCACGGCGCGAGCGTGTGGGACGGCGGCGAGGGTTTCTCCGCGGCGGGCTGCCTGGCGCTTGTCGCGGAGGCGGCGGGCGATGGCGCCGCCAACGGCATCGTGTGCGACCTGGGCGGCGTCCTGACGGTCGGCGGGGTCTATCGCCTGAGCTTCGCCGTGAAGCACGTGGAAGGATCGTCCCCGCTCGTCGTCCGGCTCTCGGGCGGTGGCCTGCGCATCGACGCCGATCTCGGCGCGGTGGGCCACGGCACGCCGGGGCAGCCGAATTCGGTCGCGAGCGAGGAGCTTCCGCCGCTCGTGGCCGCGGTCGAGGTCGCGCCGGCGCTGCCCATCGGCAGCGAGCGCGCGGTCGTGCGCGCGCGCGTCGAAGCCGGCGGCCCGGCGGAGGTTCGCCTGCGTTACACGCTGCAGGTCCTTCCGGATCTCGTGCTCCGCGACGACGGCGCGGCCCCGGACGCGGTCGCCGGCGACGGCCTGTACGCGGGCCGGCTGCCGAGCTTCCCGCCGGGGACGCTCGTGCGGTTCGAGGTGACGGCCTCGGAGAGCGGACTCGCCTCGCGGCCGTTTCCCGGAGGCGTGGGCATCGCCGCCGAGGCCGCGGCCTCGGCGCTGCCCGTCCTGTGGCTCTTCGTCGCTCCCGAGGACTGGGACCGGCTCAACGCCGATATCTGGACCGAGGAGTACGTGCCCGCGCTGCTCGTCGCCGATGACCGGATCTACGCCGGGGCGGGCGTGCGCTTCCGAGGGGGCCGGCCGCGGCTCTTCCAGAAGAAATCTCTGCGCCTGGACTTCGGGCACGAGCGCTTCCTCGGGAAGCGCCACCTCATCCTGAACGCGGCCGCCATGGACGACGACTACATGACCGAGCCGCTCGCCTACCGCCTCTACGGCGACGCGGGAGTCGATGCCTCGGCGACGCGCTTCGTGAGAGTCCAGCGCAACGGCGAGTTCTGGGGGCTCTTCATCGATGTCGAGCCCGTCGACGAGGACTACCTCGCCCGGCGCGGCCTTGACGAGGAAGGCGCTCTGTACAAGGCGGTCGGCATCGCCTCGAACCTGAGCCGCCTGGACGGCACGCAGTACGCATACGAGACGCAGTACGAGAAGAAGACGCGCCCGGAGGAGCCCTACGACGACCTGATCGCCTTCATCGAGGGGCTGTACACGGCGGCCGACCCCGAGCGCTACCTGGAGGAATCGCTCGAAGTCGAGAGCTTCGCGTGCTACCTGGCGGTCACGAACCTCGCGTGCGTGTGGGACGCGATCCAGCACAACTACTACCTGTATCGTCCCCCGGGGGGAAAATGGCGGGTGATCCCGTGGGATCTCGACCACGCGTGGGGCGAGTGGGAATGGGTGTATTACTACGGCGACACCTATCCGCTCCTCATGGGGCACGAGGATCACCGCTTCGCCGGCGTGTGGTACACGTGGAACAAGCTCTGGACGGTGTTCTTCGATGTGCCCCGCTTCCGCGCGCGGTACGAGGCGATCATCGCCGATCTCCTGAACGGGGCCTTCGCGGAATGGACTCTGTTTCCGCGGATCGAGGCTTACCGCTCGCAGATCGAGGCGACCGTGGCGCTCGACGAGGCGGCGTGGCCGGACAGCGCCGAGCCGCTCCACGCGGGCCCCATGCGCACCATGGCGCAGGAGCTGCCGCTCCTCATGCAGAACGCGAGCCGCCGGCGCGAGTACGTGGCGGGGCTCCTCGGCGTGACGCTGCGGGACTCGCCGGAGGG
Source organism: Planctomycetota bacterium (assembly GCA_041308205.1). Taxonomy (GTDB): domain Bacteria; phylum Planctomycetota; class UBA8108; order UBA8890; family UBA8898; genus UBA8898. The sequence continues at coordinate 4,340 of JBFZCA010000415.1, forward strand.
GCGCTTCGTTCGCGGCGATGCGAACGCCGACGGCGAGCACAATGTCGGCGATGCAATCGCCGTGCTGAGCCACCTCTTCGCGGGCGGCGTGGCGGACTGCCGCGCGGCGGCCGACACGAACGATGATGGGAAGCTCGATCTTGCCGATGCCGTGCGCCTGCTCGCCTACCTCTTCGCGCGCGGCGCGCCCCCGCCGCCGCCCTTCGATGACTGCGGCGAGGACACGACGCCGGACGGGCTCGGCTGCGAGCGGTTCCCGCCCTGCATGCCGGCCGAGTGAGCGCGGGCGCGGGGGCCTACGCGAGCGGCGGCAGCTCGTAGCCCTTGCGGCGCTCCCTGTCCAGGAACTTGTTGCCTTCCTCGCAGTTCGTGAAGCGCTCGGCGGCGGGATCCCACGCGAGCTTCTCGCCGACCTTGCCGACATCCCTCACGATGTTGACGAGGTAGCAGAGCGTGGTCGAGCGCTGGCCGTACTCGATGTCCGCGGTGCACCGCTTGCGGGACTCGATGCCCTCGAGCCAGTTCTTGACGTGCAGGCCGGTGCCGCCGCCCTCGCCGGGCAGCGTGCGCTCCATGCCCTTCGTCAGCTCTGCGGGATTGCCGAGGATCTCGTTGCGGTTGATCTCGACCGAGCCCTTCTCGCCGGCGAAGATCGCGCCCAGGCCCGGGCCGCTGTCGCCGTCGAGGTGGCACTTGAGCGCGGCGCCGTTCGCGAACTTCATGGTGATCTTCGCGCGCGGGCCGACGACCGCTTTGGCCATGCCGTGGTAGTCGGTGCCGGTGTCCTCGTTCCTGGCGCGGGCCTTGGCGAACTTGCCCGTGTTGGAGACCGTGACCGGCTCCTCCAGGACGATCTCGATGGGGCCCGTCTCGTCGGTGCCCAGGCCGCGGTTGACCTGGTCGTAGGAGTGGGTGCCCCAACCGGTGACGCCGAAGCACTCGCCGCCGCCGTCGTAGTCCCACCACATCGACCACCCGTAGTGGATCTCGGGGTGGTAGGGGCGCATGACGGCCTGGTTGGTCCAGATGTCCCAGAAGCTCGCGCTCGCGCCGCCGGGCGCGGGCGCCGCCGGCTTGTCGCTCCAGCGCTTCGCGCCCACGAAGTTCGGGACGAGCACGGTGTGGATCTTGCCGATGCCGCCGTTCTTGACGAAGTCGCTCGCCTGGTTGTTGAGCGCGATCGAGCGCTGCTGCGTCCCGACCTGCGTGATGCGGCCGTACTTGCGCGCCGCGTTGACCATGGCGCGGCCCTCGGCGATCGTCAGGCACATGGGCTTCTCGATGTAGACGTCGCAGCCCATCTGCATGGCGATGATCGTGATCCAGCCGCGGGCGTGCGTCGTGGTCTCGATCATGACGCCCTCGGGCTTCTGCTCCTCGATCATCTTCCGGAAGTCCTCGTAGCCCTTCCAGTTCTGCCCCTGGCCGTGGGCGTTGATGAAGGCGCCGATGCGCGGCGCGAAGCAGTCGGCCACGGCGACGATCTGCATGCCGGTGGCGATGCCGCGGCTCTCGGCCAGGACGCCGCCCGCGCGGCCGCCGAGGCCGATCACCGCCACCTTGATCTTCTCGCTCGCGCCGAGGACGCTCCGCGACAGGAAGGCGGGCAGGGCGAGCGCGGCGGCGCCGGTCTTGATGACATCGCGACGACTGATGCGTGACTGGGCCATGAGTATGCTCCTTCTCTCATGCGTGGAACGCTGCGCGGTCGGCGCACGTACGCCTCATCCAAGCAGCCATTGTCGCGCGGCGGCCGGGGAAATGTCAACATTGTAGGCTACAGCCTACTTGAATCCCCGCGCCCGCATGTAGTCGTCCATGTTGGTCTTCTGGATGTCGTCGATATCCACGGCGGCGGCTTCCTCCGCCGCGGGCGTGCGGAAGGGGCGGATCACGCGGAAGCCCACGAAGTCGGCATCGGTGTGATACCAGATGCTCTGCGGGTTCTGGGGATCCTGCTCGGTCCAGGCCGGCCCGGAGCGCTCGCGGTAGGCGCTCCTGAGCGCCGGCGGCTTGTCGCGCCACGACCCGCCGCGCACGACGCGGAAGTAGATCTCGCGGGGGGCGACGAGCGGGTTCTTGACCGGCGCGCTCGCGAACTGCGCGTAGCCGTCCGACTTGTAGCCGTCGAGAACCCACTCGGCCACGTTGCCGTGCATGTCGCAGAGCCCCCACGCGTTGGGCTTCTTCAGGCCGACTTCCCGGTACTTGTTCTCGGCGTTGCCGGCGAACCAGGCGTACTCGGAGAGCGCGGCGGCGTCATCGCCGAAGCAGTAGGCCGTCGCGGAGCCGGCGCGGCAGGCGTACTCCCACTCGGCCTCGGTGGGCAAGCGGTAGTAGCGGCCGGTCTTGGCGGAGAGCCACTTGCAGTACACCTTGGCGGCGAGCTGCGTCATGCAGATCGCCGGGCGGCGGTCCTTGCCCATCCCGAACGACATGTCGGAATACGGCGGCGTGGGCTGCGTGATCGCGTCGGCGAGCTTGTCGTTGCCCGCGGCCGCGATGCCCCGCACCTCGCGGCGGAACTTGTCTCCGCCGAGGCCCCAGAGCGCGTACTCGTCCCACGTGACCTCGCACTTGCCCATCCAGAAGGCCTCGACCCGGACCTCGTGGCGGGGGCTCTCGTCCTTGTTGCGGCCGGCCTCGCCGTCGGGGCTGCCCATCATGAACGCGCCGCCGCGGACCGGGACCATCTCGAAGGTCACATCCGTGCCGGGGAGCTTCTCGGCGTAGGGCTTCATGTCGGCCTCGGTCGCCGCGCCGGCGCCGGGAACCTCGACGGCGGGCGGCAGCCAGACGACGGCCGGCACGACGGTCGGATCGACTGCCACGGCCGCTTTCTCGGCAGGCGAGGCCGCGGTGGCGGAAACGGCGGCCTCGATCTCGGCGGCCACCGCCGCAACGGCGGCTGCTTGCTCCTTCAGGGCTTCGCTGGGCTCGTCGGCGGCGACCTCGGAGGCGGCCGGCGCGGGAGCCGCGGGTGTTTCCGCCGCGGCGG
>JBFZCA010000416.1:0-18608 GCA_041308205.1 Planctomycetota bacterium
GCCGCCTCCGTCGCGGCTGCGCTCACGAGCGCCTGCACCGCCGCGAGGCCCTGGCGGCTCTGCCCCGCCGTATACGAGCGAATCGCGCGCAGGGCGCCCGCGGCATCGGCCGCCCACAATCCGCACGACCACACAAGCAATCCCACGCCGAGCAGCATTCTCATGGTCGCTTCCTCCAGGGGGTGCGCCGAACGTACCGATGCATTGTAACGGCGCGCCGCCGGAATCTCAATCGCCGGAGAAGGGTTGAGACTGGGCGCGGACCACGTATCATAGAGCATTCGCCGCGGCCTCCGGCAACGGCACGGCGGATCAAGAGGATGACAATGGGCGCATCGTCAACGCCGTTCCCGACCATCGAGGAGGCGCGCGCAACGCTCGCCGCGGCCCGCCAGGACCACCTCCTCGCCTTCTGGCCGCAGCTCTCCGAGACCGAGCGGGAGGCGCTCCTCGCCGATATCGGGCGCGTCGACTTCGACCTGGTCGGGCGTCTCCTGCGCGGCGACCTCATCTGGGATGCGAAGGACCTGCCCTACGACCGGATCGAGCCGCCCGATGTCTGGCGGCTCGGCTGCGATGGCCCCGGCGTCACGCGCGCGGGTGCGCAGGCCGCGGGCGAGGCCGTGCTGCGCGCCGGCAAGGTCGCATGCCTCGTCGTCGCGGGAGGGCAGGGAACGCGCCTCGGCTTCCCCGGCCCCAAGGGAACTCTTCCGGTCGGCCCCGTGTCGGGGAAGACGCTCTTCGAGATTCACTGTGCGAAGATCCGCGCCCTCGAGCGCAAGTACGGCGCGGCGGCGCCGCTTCTCGTCATGACGAGCGAAGCCAACGACGAGGACACGCGCCGGTACTTCGAGCTCAACGCCGATTTCGGCCTCGCGGAGGTGCGCTTCTTCACGCAGGGGTCGCTTCCCGCGGCGGATCTCCAGGGCAGGATCTTCCTGGCCGAGAAGCACAGGATCGCGCGCAGCCCGAACGGCCACGGCGGCACGATCGCCGCGCTCGAGGAGAGCGGGCTTCTCGACGAGCTCCTCGACCGCGGCCTGACGGCGCTCTTCTACTTCCAGGTCGACAACCCGCTCGTCAAGATCGCCGAGCCGTTCTTCATCGGCGCCCACGAGTCGACGGGAGCCGAGTACTCGCTCAAGGTGCTCAGAAAGCGCACCCCCGACGAGAAGCTCGGCGTCGTCGCGCGCGCGGGCGGCACGTACCTCGTCGTCGAGTACAGCGACCTGCCGCCGCGCCTTCGCGATGCGCGCGATGCCCGGGGCGAGCTCTTGTACTGGGCGGGCTCGCCCGCGATCCACGTCTTCAGCCTGCGGTTTCTCGCGCGCCTCAACGACGGCGCGCACGCCATGCGCTACCACCGCGCCCTCAAGAAGGTGCCGCACATCGACCCGGCGACGGGGGCCGCCGTCGCGCCGGACGAGCCGAACGGCGTCAAGTTCGAGTCGTTCATCTTCGACGCCATGCCGTACGCGCGCCGAGCCCTCGTCGTCGAGGGCGTTCGGGAGGAGGAGTTCGCGCCGGTCAAGAGCAGCACGGGCGAGGACTCGCTCGAGAACGCGCAGCGCATGATGGCCGCCCTCCACTGGCGCTGGCTCGCCGCGCGGGGCGCGGACGCCCCCCGCGAGCCGGAGGGCGTCCTGGCGCGGCCGGCCGAGATCCACCCGACATTCGCGCTCGGCCCCGAAGACCTGCCGGCGGACGTCGCCGCGCGGATCCCGGCCGAGGGGCCGGTGTATCTGGAGTAGGCTGGAGGCTAAAGAAGCCGCACGCATGAGGATTCGCGACCTGCTGATCAGCGGGCGCGCCTGAACGGAATCCAGATCCCTGGCGACGTCCGACGGTGGAGACGCAGACCGACGACCGCGCGTTTCCAGGGTTGCGCGCCGCACAGCTCAGGTTGACCGCCTCGGGCCTCGCCGGTACCATGGAAGCCCGAAACCGGGAAGGCGACGTTTCTTGCGCGTTCCTGTGAATGCGAGCTGTTGGACAAGGAGCGCGAGACCATGCTCACACGATTGCGTTTCAAGAATTTCAAGGCGTGGCAGGACTCGAACAAGATCCGGCTCGCCCCCTTAACGGTTCTCTTCGGAACTAACAGCGCGGGGAAGACTAGCATCCCTCAACTGCTCTTGTTGCTGAAGCAGACCGCGGCATCCCCCGATCGGCAACGCTCGTTGCAGCTTGGGGACGCGAGGACGCCAGTCGATCTCGGCGTCTTCGACGATATAGTCCACGGCCACGACGTGAGCCAGCCCATTGAGGTCGAGCTTGCCTGGACGCTTGGTTCGCCGATCAGGATCTTCGATCCCGTCTCAAAGAAGAAGCTCGACGGGAACGCCATTGGCTTCAGCGTCTCGCTTCAGGCTGACAAGCATCATCAGCCCGTCGTCAATTCGATGCGCTACACGGTCTTGTGGGACGATGCGCAGGTGCTGGGTGTGCAGATGCGTCGCAAGGGCGAGGGAAAGGAGTTCGATCTGGCAGCCGAGGGTTACAAGCCCGTCCGACACTCCGGCCGGCCATGGCCGCTCCCCCAGCCGGTTCGTTTCTACGGCTTCCCGGACGAGGTCACGGCATACTACCAGAACACGGCTTTCACGTCGGACCTCGTACTCGAGCTCGAGCGCATGCTGCGGAGCCTGTTCTATGTCGGTCCGCTCCGCGAGTATCCCAGGAGACTGTACCTGTGGTCTGGCGAGATTCCGGACCATGTCGGAGTGAGAGGCGACCGCGCTATTGAGGCGATCCTCGCTGCACGGGATCGACTTTTCAATTTGAAGGTTGGGCAGAAGAAGACTCGTCTCGACCCTATGGTCGCCGAGCGACTGCGCGCCATGGGCCTCATCGACGCGTTCAAGGTCCATCCGCTCGGGGAACACCGTAAAGAATACGAGGTGCTCGTCCAAACGAGCGCGAAGCTGCCGGAGGTCAAACTCACCGACGTGGGCTTCGGGGTCAGCCAAGTTCTCCCCGTCATCGTCGAGTGTTTCTATGTTCCCGCGCGGTCCATTGTCATCTTCGAGCAGCCCGAGATCCACCTTCACCCCAAGGTACAAGCCGCGCTTGCGGACCTCTTCATCGATGCCATCCGCGCACGAGAAAACGGCACGCCGCGCGATTGCCAGTTCATCATCGAGAGCCATTCCGAGCACTTCTTGCGTCGCCTGCAACGGCGGATCGCCGAAGAGAAGCTTTCGTCGGAAGACGCCGCTCTTTACTTCGTACATACGGAGGAAGGAAGCGCGAGGATCGAAGAGCTCGATGTCGATGCGTACGGCAACATCCGCAACTGGCCGGCGGACTTCTTCGGGGATGAGATGGACGACCTGGTTGCACGGACCGATGCGCAGGCGCGACGGATGCAGGCGGGAGGAGCAAAGTGACGTCGCCGCCTCTTCGATGTGTCGTCGATACGAACGTGCCTGCAACGGCCAACGGTGCGAATAGCAGCGCAAGTCCGGACTGCGTCGCCAGGAGCGCACGCGCGCTTCAGGCTCTCGTCAAGTCCGGCCACGTCTTCATCGATGCTGGCGGACTGATCGTCAAAGAATACCGCAACAGTCTAAGCGCCAAGGGGCAGCCAGGCCCTGGCGATGCCTTCCTGAAGTGGCTCTTGTCGGTCGAATGGGGAGGTGAACGAGTCACGCGCGTAGCCGTCACCCCGAAACCTAACGACCCGGAGGACTTCGAGGAACTGCCCACCCCTCCCAAGGGCGTCAGATACGACAGGTCCGATCGCAAGTTCCTCGCCGTATCTGCTGCTCACAACGAGCACCCGCCGATACTGCAATCGTTCGATGCCAAGTGGTGGGGCTGGCGTCGGGCCCTTGCCGGCATCGGGGTGACCATTCACTTCCTCTGCGAAGCCGACGTCAAGAAGAAGCACGCTGAGAAAACGAAGCGTTGATGGAGTTCTTCCGCTTTCCGCACACGCCGCACCTCGTGTGGCTCGGCCCCGGTAGGCCGCGAGGCGACAAGGTGTTATCGCCCGACGAAGCCCGGGCGCTGCTCGGTCAGGAACTGACCGTCGAGGAGAAAGTTGACGGAACGAATATCGGGTTCTCGGTTGACGAGGGCGGCACGCTGAAGGTACAGAGCCGTGGCGCATTCCTCCGACGGGAAACGCGGCAGCCGCAATTCAAGCCGTTGTTCCATTGGTTGGAGCCGAGGAAAGACGCGCTCCGCGAGATCCTGTCGTCCGAACTGATGCTTTTCGGCGAGTGGTGTTATGCCGTCCATAGCGTGCGTTACACGCGGCTCCCCGATTGGTTCATGGCGTTCGACGTGTACGACCGGCGCCGCGGCGAGTTCTACAGTGTCTCACAGCGAAATGCCCTTGTAGGCCGGCTTGGCATTGAGATCGTGCCGCAGCTTGCCGCCGGACGGTTCGATCTCGCCGGGCTCCAGTCCATGTTCGCTCGATCACGCCTCTCGGATTCCCCGCCCGAGGGGCTCTATCTGCGGTTCGACCGCGACGATCGGCTTGTTGCGCGGGCTAAGCTCGTGCGCGCGGAATTCGTGGAGAGCATAGAGGAGCACTGGTCGCGCCGTATGCTTGCAGCGAACGCGCTTGCCGGGGGCCGGCGCGGCGAGGAGGCCAGCTCCAGGAGCATGCCGTCCACGCCGCTGCGCAAGCGCCGTTGACCTCGTCGGTGCATGCGAGCGTGGCGCTGTACGAGTCGGACGCCGGTTCCGGCCCATTGACGCACCGTGAGCTCTCGACCGGAGAGTGCATCGAGGAAACCCTCATGAGGTTGGCGTACACGCACACCGAATGTCTCACGGCATTCGGCGCAAGCCTGGCATGCATAGGCACGCGGCGCCATTGCGATGATCCCCGGTCGTCGCCTTTCCTGGGCCCCGCGAGCGGTGCGGATTGGATTCCGTATGCGGATGGGTTCGTGGATGGGTTGACGTCTGCGTTGTACCTGCACGGGCAATGCGAGCGCATTCCTCCGCAATAGCGATCCTGCAGAGGCGCGGGCACGATCAGAACGAGAACCTCGGAGGGCGCCGCAGGCGCCCTCCCCCAAAGGTGCTTTCTACTATCTCAGGCCTACAGCCTATAGCCTCCGTCACAACCTCTGCGCCGGCACCCCGAGCTCGACTTCCTTCTTCTCCTCGTGCGCGGAGCTTCCGGCATCGATGTGGCCGTGGGCCTGTATGATCACGTTGCCGTCGAGGTTCTTCACCTTCGCCTGAATCGCCTCGGGCAGCGTGCCGATCTGCTCGAACGGCAGGTCGCTCGCGATCACCTTGTCGCCTTCCTTGACCGTCACGGTCTTCTTGCCGTTCTCGATCTTCACGGTGATCTCGTGCACGCCGTCCGAGGAAGTCATCTGCGCCACCGACTTGCTGACGACGACGGACTTGCTCTCCCCTCCGGACGGCGTGCCGCCCTTGTGCACCTCGAGCTTCTTGAGAAAAGCCTCGTGCTTGCCCTTGAGATCCTTGCGGTGCTCATCGAGCCGCTTCGCGGCCTGGTCCATGGCCTCCCTGACGCGGGTCTCGAGCTCCTTCACCTGCTCCGCGTTCAGGATGTCGGGCCAGTCGATCTTCGGCATCTCGAATTCGAAGCCCCCGGGCGGAATCGCCGGGAACGGCACCACGTGCTCCTTGCCCGCCCAGTCCTTGAATCTGAGGATGTACCGATCCTTCGCCGATTCCTTGCCGGGCGCGGGCACGTGCCAGGGCGCCATCGGGCGGCGCAGCTTCTTCTCGAAGCCCGCCGGCCGCTCGCCGAGCACGGCCTTGACCTTCAGCTCCCGGCCCGCACGCAGGCCCTCGATCTCGATCTCCTGGCCGGGCTTGAAACCGTGCATCACATCCTGGAACTCCTCGGGGCCGGCCACATCCTTGCCGTTGACCTTGAGGATGAGATCGCGCTCCTTGAGCCCCGCCTTCGCGGCCGGCTAGTCATCGAGCACCTGGACGACGTAGACGCCCGACCTGGCCTCGTCCAGGCCGAGGTACTCGCAGACGACGGGGGGCGCCGGCTCGAACGCGAGCCCGAGGTAGCCGGGCGCGCTCGGCGCCTCGGCGGGCGGCGCCGCCTCGCCGGGCCTGACGCCGATCGTGAGCGCGAGCTCGTGCTCGGCGCCCTTGCGCACCACCGCCAGCTTGACCGCCTCGCCGGGCGCGGCTGCCTTGACCTTGGCGATGAACGCGTCGGGGCCGGCAATCGCCTCGCCGTTCCACCTGAGTATGATGTCGCTCGCCTTGATGCCCGCCGCCTCCGCGGGCGACTTCTCCATCACCGCGCCCACGAGGACGCCGTGCTCGATGCCGAGATACGCGGCGACATCGGCCCCGAGCGGCCGCACCTCGACGCCCACGAACGGCGCCTCGGCCGCGCACAGGCACGCCGCCCCGATCAACACGATGCCGCAACCTAACGTCTTCATGGATGACTCCTCCTCTCGAGAGTTTCGTTCCGCATCGCCGTTACCATGGGCGCCGATCGGCGCCCTCCCGGCCGGGCTACTCGACGGGGACCTCCTCCCCGCCGGCCTCGTCCGGAAGCTTCAGCCTGTCCTCGAATTCCGCCTCGCGATCCACCTCCAGGATGACGTCGGGATTGACGGAATTGACGATGATGAAGCGCCGCCGCTCGGAGGTCCGCACGCGGTCGCGCGGCAGGAGCTCGTGCGCGATCGTCCCGCTGCTCCCGACGAGCTGCGGCGCCACGGGCGCCGGCGCGACCGGCGCCTGCTCGACCACCGGCGTGCCGGCCGGCGGAGGCGCCGGCTGGAACCACCAGCCGACGAAGAGCCCCGCGCCGAAGAGCAGCACCGCGGCGACCGCATCGAGACGGAAGGCGTGCGACCGCCAGTACACCGGCGCAGCACGCTGTGCGGGCAGATCCTCGGCAATGCGCTCGGCCAGCTCGTCCGCGCCTTCCGCGTAGGACGCCAGACTCGCCGCGAGGAGCTCCGAAAGCTCCCTGCCCTCGAGCAGCGCCCGGCGGCAGCTCTCGCAAGCCGCGAGATGCAGCTCGCACGCATGCGCCGCCTCGGGAGCGGCCGGGAGCTTCATCTCCCGGGCCGCCAGGAATTCCCGCACTTCTCCGCACGTCACGTTCTTCATAGGGCACCGTCCTTGCGCAGCAGATCCTCGAGTTTCTGCCGGCCCCTCAGGAGTCGGATGCGGCACGTCACCGGCCGCAGCCCCAGGATCTCCGCCGTCTCGTCGCACGACTTGCCGCGCAGATAGTGGATCACCAGCGGGTCGCGGTACTTGGGCGGAATCTTCTTCAGGGCGGCGAGCACCGACTCGCGCCGCGAGGAGCGCTCCAGCGTCTCGCGGCCGTCGCCCGCGGGCATGTCGGCTTTCAGCTCGACCGAGCTCCTGCGCCCGGCGCCGCGGTAGAAGGACCGCACCTTGTTGACCGCGATCCGGTAGACCCACGCCTTGAAGCCTTCCGGGCTCCGCAGGTGGCGGAGGCACTGCCAAACCGCAATAAAAATCTCTTGACAGATGTCATCGACGTTCTCGGACGCCTGCACGTACCCGGCGACCACGGCCCTGACCCACGGCAGCTCCGCCTCGATGAGGCGGCTCATCGCCTGCCGGTCGCCCATGCGCGCCGCGGCGAGCACGTCGGTCGGGTCCTGTGCGACGCTCGCGTCGTGACTCATGTCATCCACAGAGACGCTTCCTCCCCGGGAACTGTTACAGCATTCCGCCGCGACACCCTAACCATTGTATCGGCAAGGGGATGGGAAAACCGCTGCCGAGGGGGTGGAGTACGTATTCGGTGAATGCGCGCGTCGAAATGCACAATGAACCCGTCCGTTGCACAATTCCGGCTCTGTCGAGGCGATGGGAGCGGGGACCGGAGGTCTCCACGGCGGCAATCGCTCGGCGTCCCTGCTCACCCTTACACAACCCCCCTTCCGTCCCCCCTTCGGGAGAAGGGGGGAAACGCCGGCGGCGGCCGGCGGCCGCGCGTCGAAACGTGCAATGAACGCGTCCGTTGCGCAATTGCGGCTCTGCCGACGCTATGGAGGTGGGGACCGGAGGTCTCCACGGCGGCGGACGCGAGCGGCGGGCGCGTGTACCCGAGCCTGTGCCTGCCGGGAACGAGCCTTCTTGTCGGCAACGATGCGGGGAAGACGATCATCCTCGAGCCGGGCGATCGCTATGCGCCCGTCGGGTCGGGCACGCTCCCGGGCGGTTCCGGAGGGACTCCGACATTCAGCGGCCGGCGGATGTACGTGCGCGGAGGCGAGTTCCTTTACTGCGTGGCCGGACCCGAGGCCGATCCAGCCGTGCCGATACCGGGAGGACCGCGAGCCCTAAGACACGCAGGCGGACGAGGCGAAGAAGGCGGCGCGCGACCGTTCACGAGCTGCGCGAGCAGTCGCACTGCACGAGCGCCCGGCATCTGATACGATGGCGTATTGAGGACATGTACGGAGACGATGCCATGCCTGAGCGTGCCGGGTCGCTGACGCGTCGGGCCTTCGTGCTCGCGAGCGCGGTTCTCGCCGCGCGCGGGCTTCGTGCCGCGGAGGGAGCCGCGCAGGAGAAGGCGAAGCCCGTCGTGGGGGTCTACTACTACCCCTGGTACCGCAGTCCCCGCGCCGGCAGCCTGGGCCAGTGGCGGCAGGTCATGCGGCTGCATCTGAAGGCGCCCCAGAAGCCGCGCGCCGGCCTGTACGACTCGGCGGATCCGCAGGTCATCGGCGGGCACATCGCCCAGAGCGTTCGCGCCGGCGTGGGGTTCTGGGCCGTGAGCTGGTGGGGGCCGCAGAACGCCTGCGAGGAGAACCTGCGCACGCGCATTCTCACTCACCCCGATGCCGGCAAGCTCAGATATGCGATCCTCTACGAGGCGACCGGAAGGCTCGGTTCCTTCGGCGCGCCGGACTACCGGCACTGGCTCGAGGACCTGGCCCATCTCGCCGCGCACTACTTCAACCACCCTCTCTATCTCAAGATCGGCGGCAGGCCCGTTCTGTTCGTCTACCTGACGCGCGAGTACTTTCGGAACAAGGGGCGGCAAGCTCTCGAGGACATGCGCAAGAAGTTCCCGCAGGTGTACCTCGCGGGCGACGATGTGTTCGGTGCGGGATACAAGGCGCAGTGGGCGCGCAACTTCGATGCGGTCACCGCGTACGATGTGTACGGACAGTCGATCGGGCCCCTGGGTGCGACCCGGGAAGCCGTCGAGCACCTCGCCCGGAACTATGCCCACGCCAAGGCAGAGGCGGCCGGCGTGGGCACGGCCTTCATGCCCACGGTCGCGCCCGGCTACAACGACACGGCGGTCCGCGCGGGACACCCCGGCAGGGCGCGCTACTTTTCCGACGTGCCCGACTCGCGGGAGGGAGATGTCTTCCGCGCCATGATTCGCCGGGCGGCGCTGCCGCACCTCGATCCGCGGGCCGACAACATCATGATGATCACCAGCTTCAACGAATGGTACGAGGACAGCCAGATCGAGGCGACCGAGGGCACGGCGCCTCCCAGCACCGCCGATGACTCCGAGACCGGCGCCTCCTACGCCGGCGGGCAACGCTACGTGGACTACGGCGACCTGTATCTCGATATTCTTCGCGAGGAGGCGAAAGGCGCCGCCCCCGGCGCCGGCGGCCGGTAGGCATCCGAGTTCGCGGCGCCGCTGCCGCGGGAGGCCGGCATCGCGCTGCTCGGCGACGAGCGGGGCGAGGGCGGGATGCGCATCGTCGCCGGCGCCGGCCGCACGACGCCCGCCGCGGGCTCGGCCGAAGCGCCGTTCGAGCTTTCCCCGGGCGAGGACCTGACGCTGCGGGTGTTCATCGACAAGAGCTTGGTGGAGGTCTTCGCCAACGACCGCCAGGCGGTGGTGTGGGCGGTCGAGTCGCCCCGCTCCGACCCGAACGTCTCGCTGTTCGCCAAGGGCGGCGACGCGAAGGTGCGATGCATCAAGACGTGGCGGCTGTTGTCGATCTACCGGCCGGAGCCCGGCGTTCGGCCCTGAAACTCCGCGCAGTCTTCGCGCGCCGCCTCCGGGTTTCTTCGGCCGATCCGGAGCAGCGCTCGCGCCCGGCAGCGGAAGCCCGTCCGGAGCCGGTCAATCCGACGGCGGCGAGGCGATCTCGATCGAGACGTCCTCCGGGTCGGCGGCGCAGTCCACCTCATACTCGCCCGGCCCGGTGAGGAAGACCGCCTGCAGTCGTTCCTCCCCGGCTTCCTTCCATCGATGAGTGATCCGCACGGGCGAGGGCGGCGGCGTCCGGTCATCGAGGCAATGCGCGCGAATGCGGATGGCGTTCAGGCCGGTCGCCGTCTCGTAGCGAACGAAGGCCCGGCCGGCCGGACGGTCGAGGGCGACTTCGACGTCGGCATTGAAGTGCCAGTGGGATTGGCCGGCGGGGACCGCCGCTCGCCATGCCTCCCGGAAGTCGCGAGCCTCCTCGGCGGCGACGGAGATCGTGCACCGCGTCGACGGCGCGGAGTCGCCCTGCACGGCGGAGAAGCTCCCGCCCGCCGAGAGCCACGCGATTCGCGTGCGCGGCGGGGCGTCGACCCGGACGACGCATTCGCCCCGGATTCTCGCCGTCTTCCGGCTCGGGTCGTAATCGGCCGGCGGGGCCGCGAGGCGCTTGAGCGTCGCCGCGCGGTCGGCCAGATCGGGCCGGACCTCGACGATCCTCGCCGGCATGCCGCGGTCATCGCCGGTCACGTAGCGCATCCGGTTCCGGCCCTTGCGCAGAGCGGGCAGCGACGCGGGATGGACCTGCATCCAGGTGGAGATCTCGAGAGCGCGGAGAACGGCGTCACCGGGCTTCCCCCGGAGACGGACCATCAGGAGGTAGCCGTACGTGCGGGCGACGAGGGGCGTCAGGTCGGCGGACCCGTCGTGAAGCTCGACGTCCGTCCACGTCGAGCCGCCGTCGAGGGATGCCGCGATGCCGATACCGTCGCCCTCGGCTCGGACGACCGAAGCCCCGCGATCGTCCTCTTCGGTTTCCCACTTCCCGACCGAGGGGACGACGGCGTACGGCGTGCGGACCTCGAAGACGGCGCGACCCTCGCCGGGCTCGACGAGCGTGAGCCCGTCCTTCCCCGCGGCGGCGTTCTGCAGTTCCCACGCGCCGTCCTCGATGTCGGACGCGCGATCCAGGCGCGGCCGGTAGACGAGGAGGCCGTTCCCCCGCGAGTTGACCGTGAACTCGGGGTGCTTCGATTTCGGCCCGCGGGGCTCGCGCTCCATGACCGCCCGCAGCCGCTCGTAGCTCGGGTGGTGGTTCCAGCGATCGCCCTGGGGCTTCCACCACCGGGTGAGGGTTTCGCCCCGGCGGAGGACCCAGTCCATCGCGTGGCCTCTCTCGGCGACGCCGTAGCGGTACTGCGGGGGAGCGCGGCGGTACGCCTCGCGCGTCGCCGCCAGGTCGTCGAGCGGGAAGAAGCGCGGGCCGCGCGGCCCTCTCCAGAGGTCCGGGTCGGCCCGGGCCTCCTCGACCGAGGCGAGCGAGCCGTCCGGACGCCGGAACGCGGCGCGGACGTCCAGGTCCAGGTAGTGCCAGCGGCCGCCGGCGAAGAACTCGGCCGCGACGTGGCCCCAGCCGGGGATGTTCACCGTGCGGGCGGGACCGCACCCCGTCCCTTCGAGGATCGCGGCGAGAACCGGGCCGAGGACGTCGCAGTACGATTGGGGGTACACGTTGAGAAGCTTGACCGGGTCCCTGACAAGCGAGTGCTCGTAGAGGTCGTCCTTCCCTTCGAAGGCGCCGGCGCCCATCGGGTAGAGGCCGGTGCGCGCGTCGGTGAGATAGAGGAAGATCGCCCAGGCCCTGGCTTCGCCCTCGAGGTCCTTCCACCGGTCGAAGCGGGCGAAGGTCTCCAGGCTGTACGTGTCGGCCGTGTGGGGCGAGAGCACCCGGGGCGAGTACTCCCGGGCAACGGCTGGGACGCCGGAGACCAGGAGGGCCAGGACCGCCGCCGCTCGCCGAGCTGTTCGTCGTACCGGTAGTCGCATCGATCGAGATCGCCTTTCGATACTCATTCTCGGCCCGCCGCCCCTTTCGTCAAGAAGCCGCGATCGCCCGGACCCGCCTTCTCGCAAGGTCTCCGCTCGGTTACAGTGATGGCAGGAGGTGCGCAATGACGTGCGCCGTGATGCTGGTCTTGGCGGGAGCGGGTGCGGCGGCGGAGCCGGCGGCCGTCGATGTCGAATTCGTCGCCGCCTGCGATGGCACGGCGCAGCGCTATGTCGTGGTCCTGCCGCCCGGCGTGACCGGGGAGCGCTCCCCCGATGTGCTCATTGCGCTGCACGGGCACGGCGCGGACCGCTGGCAGTTCGTGCGCGATCCGCGGCCCGAGTGCAGGGCCGCCCGCGATGTCGCCCGCGAGCGCGGCATGATCTTCGTCTCGCCGGACTACCGCGCGCCCGCATCGTGGATGGGCCCCAAGGCGGAGGCCGACGTCGTCCAGATCATCGGCGACCTGCGACGGCGATACCGCGCCGGCAGAGTATTCATCTGCGGCGGGTCGATGGGCGGCGCGGCGTGCCTGACCTTCGCTGCCTTGCACCCCGACCTGATCGCCGGCGTCGCCTCGATGAACGGCACGGCCAATCTCCTCGAGTTCGAGGGCTTCCAGGACGCGATCCGCGAGTCGTTCGGCGGGACCAAGGTCGAGATTCCCCGCGAGTACAAGGACCGCAGCGCCGAGTATTGGCCCGAGCGCCTGGCGATGCCGGTCGGCATCACCGCGGGCGGCGCGGACAGCGTGGTGCCGCCCGACAGCGTGCGGAGGCTCGCCTCGATCCTCCGGAAGCTAGGGCGCCCCGTTCTGATCATCGACCGCCCCGATGGCGGCCACGACACCGGCTATGGCGATGCCCGGAAGATCATCGAGCACGCCGTCGCCGGCGGGGGAGGCGCGGACCGAAGAGATGGGGGATTGCATGGATGCGGCTGAAGATCCGAGACTCGCGGCGCGCCGGGGGCGGCGGAACACGCGCGCCTGCGCCGGCATGCACGTGCTGGGCATCGCGGTGCTGTTCGCCGCGCTCGTCTACGTCGTGCCCCGGTTCGAAGCCATGTTCATGGATCAAGGCGGACCGCTGCCCGCCGCAACCCAGGGCCTACTGTCCCTCTCGGCGCTCGCGCGCACCTACTGGCTTGCGATCGTCCCCGTTCTCGCGGTCCTGATCGTGCTCGATTTCAAGCTGTTCGCCCGGATGTTCGAGGCGCGCCGCGATCTCGTGGCATGGAGTCTCCACGTGTGTATCATGATCGCCGGCGGGCTGGTGTTCGTATGGATCGTGGTCGCGCTGCTCCTGCCGCTGCGGAATCTATAGGATGCAATGATACGTCCGGATGCGCCGGCCGGCGGAGTGCCTTGGATCGGCGGCGTTCTTGACCCCGTGAACACGTGCGAAGACAATGACCGGGTATGCGAGAGAAGAGTCGCGACGGTTTCCGAGGTGGGAGGGGAGGCCGTCGAGTCGCCGGAGGGAACATGCCGCTGCGATCGGTGCTGTTCGCGATGATCGGGGCTTCCATGGTGTTGTGCGGGTGTTCTCACGACGGTTCGTCACGGACGGGCCCGGTCTCGGAAAGCCCTGAAGGAGTAGTCGGGCCGAAGAAGCAGGAGAAGGCCGTTGATGTCGTCGGGGAACGCGACGGTGTCGCCGTTCCCGGCAGTACCGGCGGGGAACTGGTCAACTCTGTGGGAATGCGATTTCGGAAGGTGATGCCGGGCGAGTTCGTGATGGACGTGCCCATTGCCATGCCGGGCGTCTCTCCGGAGGCTTTTCGGAAGGCGTACCTAGAGTACGGATCGCTCAGCTCGTTCGGATCGTTGTTCTTCCGGAGTCCGTGCTGGCAACTCGAGAAGAAGCGCGTGCGTCTCACCAGGCCGTACTGGATTTCAGTCTACGAGGTGAGCCTCATCGACTTCGAACGCGTCATGGGGAGGAAACCGAAGTATTTCGTCGCGGGAAGAGTGGGTGTCACCAGCGACCCGGCCTGGCCTGCGTTGAGCGTGAGCTGGGAGGAGGCGGTCGAGTTCTGCGGGAAGCTCTCTGAGCGGCCTGAAGAACAGGCTCGGGGCAGGCGCTATCGGCTGCCCACGGAATTCGAGTGGGTGAAAGCGGATTGCAGCACCCGCTTCAACTGGGGTACCGTCCCGGGGGAATGGAGAGTCCATGAGTGGTGCTCCGACTGGTTCGACCTGGAGTACTACCGGACCATGCCCGCCGTTGACTCCCCCGGTCCGGAAAAGGGGACCGAACACGTTGCTCGAGTGTCGCACAACGTCATTCGTGTCCACTTCAACCCGTGCACCCTCCGTGTCGTGGTCGGTATCGCGTCCGAACGATCGTGAGCATTCGAGGAAATCCAAGTGCCGTACCGAGTCAGTGGCAGCGAGGGACTCTCAGGAGGTCGCCGTGATGGGTAGGATCTTTCTTCCCGCCGCGTTCCTTCTCGTCGCGCTCATTGCGTGTCCGGCCGGCGATGGCGCCGTCATCCGCGCGGCCGAGCCGCCCGCGCCTCCTGCGGATGCGCCCGCCGCGAGCTTCACCGTCGCCACCTTCAACATCAACTGGGCCAACCCGGACCTCCCCGGCGTGGTCCAAGCGATCCGGAAGACGAAGGCCGACCTGGTCGCCCTCCAGGAGACGAACGCGACCTCGGAGCGATTCCTGCGGAAGAACCTGGCCAAGGAATTCCCTCGGATGGCGTTCCAGGCCCCCAAGGGCCGGTACGCGGCGGCGGGCTTCGGCTTCCTCTCGAAGGTCCCGCTGGAGAACCTGAAGTGGATCGAGCCGAAGGACGGCCTGTTCGGAACGTGGTTCTGCCGGGCGACCTTCTCGGGGCGATCGGTCCAGGTCGTCAATGTCCACCTCGCCCCGGGGAAGCTCGAGGGCGACGACCTGGCGGCAATCCTCGGCGAGATCCGGAAGATGGAGGCCATCCACGACAAGGAGATCCGGCGGATCGCCGAGAGCCTGGCAGCCGAAGGTCCCATCGTGGTCCTCGGCGATTTCAACAGCCTCTCGGGATTCGCGGCGCCGGCGTTCCTCGCCGAGCGCGGGTTCTCCGACAGCTTCGCGGCGCTCGTCAAGGACCCCGATCGCCATCCGACGTGGAAGTGGCGAATGGGGAAAACCGACATAGCGTTCCGGCTCGACTACATCTATTGCCGGGGCATCGTGCCGCTGCAGAGCCGGACGATCGAGTCCGAAGCCTCGGACCACCGCCCCGTGGCGAGCCGGGTCATGATCGCCGCCGCGCCGCCGCCGCCCGAGTAGCGCGTCTTCGCGGGCTGACCGGCCGTTCAACGCGTGCTCGCACGCGAGATCCCGCCGGATCATCGCGGGTTCCACGGATTCGATGCAGGAGATGCCTTCGCGTTGACAGCCGAGCGCGTGCCGGATATAAGGCCGGTATGCGATTCCTCATTGCCGCTCTCGTCGTCCTTGTTTCGATCGAGCCTCTCCGCGCCGGGGAGCTCGTTGTCGCCGGCCCCGATCGGACGGTGAAGCTCCACCTGGCGGTCGATCCCGGCGGTCACCTCACGTACGCGGTCACGTGGAACGGTCGCGCGCGGCTCGAGCCGGCCGGCGCCGGGATCGTTGTCGGCGGCCGGGACCTCGGCGCCGGCGTGGAAATCGGCGCGCCGGCGACCCGCAGCATCGCCGAGACCTTCGCCTGGCGGGGAAACAAGACGCGCGCCGCGAACCGCTGCGAAGTCGCCGAGGTGCCCGTGCGCAGCCGCTCCGGGGGCTCCGCGTGGACGCTCGAGGCCCGGGTCTTCGATGACGGCGCGGCTTTCCGCTACCGGGTGCCCGGCTCGGGATCGCGCTCGGTTGGCGGAGAATCCACCGCCTGGCAGTTGCCCGCGCAGGCGACGGTCTGGATCCAGACCGACACGGACGACTACGAGGGTGTCTACCACAGCCGCCCGGCCGATGCCGTTCCCCTGGTCGAGGTCGCCGGCGGGAAGCAGCGGCCCGTCCACATCGGCCCGCCGATGACCGTCGTGTACGCGGACGGGACCTTCGGTCTTGTCAGCGAGGCCGCGCTCCTCAACTACAGCGGCCTCACGCTGCGGTCCGCCGGCGGCGCGCGATTCGCCGCGGCGTTCGAGGACGATCCGCAAGGCTGGACGCAGGAAGGGCCGATCGTCTCCCCGTGGCGCGTGATCGTGCTCGCCCGCGATCTCGACGGCCTGGTCGCCAGCGATGTCTTGGCCGCGCTGAACGAGCCTCCCGATCCCGCGCTCTTCCCCGACGGTCCCAACGCCGCCTGGCTGCGGCCGGGCAAGGCGCCGTGCACCTGGATGGTCTTCGGCAACGATGGCGCCCAGTGGGACCGGCAGAAGTGGTTCGTCGACGTTGCCGCCGCGACCGGCTGCGAGTACCTCCTCGTCGATGCGGGATGGCGCAGCGAGCGCTGGGGCTGGTTGAAGGACGGCGGCGACCTCTGGGCGCGAGCCGCCGAGCTGTGCCGCTACGCCGCCGATCGCAACGTCGGCATCGTCCTCTGGCATGCATTCCCCGAGGGGCGCGACGACGGTCCCGGCCTGACGAAGATCGAGGCGCGGGAGGAGCTCTTCCGGCGCTGCGCCGAGGCGGGCGTCAAGGGCGTCAAGATCGACTTCTTCAACTCCGAGAGCAAGGCCGTGATCGATGCCTACGAGGACCTCGCCCGGCGGGCGGCGCGGCACCGGCTCGCGATCAACTTCCACGGCGCCAACAAGCCCACCGGCGAGGTCCGGACCTGGCCGAACGAGATCACGCGCGAGGGCATCCGGGAGCAGGAGTACGTGCTCTGGGATTTCCTGCCGCTCGAGCACTACGGCGCGCTGCCCTTCACGCGGATGGCCGTCGGCCACGCCGACTTCCTCCCGGGCTACCTCCAGGCGCGGTTCCTCAAGAACACCACTCGCGCGTTCCAGATGGCGAGCGTGATCGTGTTCAGCTCGCCGTTTCTGTGCTGGCCCGACAACCCCGAGACGTACCTCCACAGCCCGCTCCTCCAGTTCGTGCGCACCGTGCCGGTCGTCTGGGACGAGACGCGCGTCCTGCCGGGCTCGGTGATCGGCGAGACCGTCGTTCTTGCCCGCCGGAGCGGCGCCGCGTGGTACGCGGCCGCGCTCAACTGCAAGAACGAGGAGCGCACGCTCGAGCTTGACCTTTCGGGGCTGAGCCCCGCCGGCAAGGAGATGACCGTCTACCGCGACGGCGTGGGGAAGACCGGCATTCAGATCGAGACAGGACTCCCGGCGCCCGCGTCGGGAAAGGTCGCCTTGAAGTGTGCGCCCGGCGGCGGCGGCATCATCTACCTCCTCCCGCCGCGCGAGTTCCCGGGGTGGAAGTAGCGGCGGCCGCCTTGCGTTGAATCCGCTTCCTCGTTCGACGTATCATCTCCGTATCCCGAGACGTGAGGAGACCATGAGAACGATGGAATCGACAAGGCGTTGCATCCGCCTGGCCGCGCTTGCCGCCGGCGTTCTGGCGATGGGAACCATTCCCGCCGCCGAGCCGGCGTCGGGCCCGGTGCGGTTGGCAATCGCGGATTTCGAGCGCGATTCACAGGGGTGGCGCTACGTCGGCGGCGAGGAGTTCCCGGGGGCCAAGGGCGGCGCGGCGATCGACCCCGCCGTTGCCCGCGGCGGCGCGCGTTCGTACCGGCTCGAGGCCGACTTCGGCGGCGGCGGCGCGTACGTCGGCGTGTGGTGCGAGCTCGGCGCGCTCGAGGGGAGGGACTTCAAGGAGCTGCGCCTCTGGGTCAAGGCCGACAACATCCGGCGGGTCGGCGTGCGCATCCTCGACGCGAGCGGCCAGTGCCACCAGAAGAACGGCGTTCCGCTGCGCGCGACCGGCGACTGGCAGGAGGTCGTTCTCGCCGTCGCCGACCTTGTCGGCGGCGAGCACTGGGGCGGCGCGAACGACGGCAGGTGGCACGGCCCGGCCGCGGCCTTCGGCCTCAACATCGGCCGCGACGGCCTTGCCGCGCAGGACCGGAAAGCGACGCTCTTCATCGACGACGTGGACGCGGTTCTCGGGGCGGCCATCGGCGGGCGCGCCGCGCTCCGCCCGGCTGTCGTCGCCCCGCCTTCCTGCCGGCCCGGCTTCTCGACCAGGATCACCTTCCGGTGGGAGGCCGAGCCCATGGGCAGGGATTACCTGGCCTTCGTCCACTTCCGCGGACCCGACGGCCGGATGGCCTTTCAAAGCGATCACGCCCCGAAGACGCCCACCTCGATCTGGTCCGGCCGCGTCGAGTACTCGTACGGCATCTTCGTCCCCGAGAAGACCCCCGGCGGCGACTATCGGATCGTGGTCGGGCTGTACGACAAGAAGGCCGGCAATCGCGGGTGGGATCACCCGCCGCTCGATGCCCTCGATGGCGCCATTCCGGAGAAGGGGCGCGACGGGGCCGGAAGCTGTCAGGTCGGCGTCCTCGAGGTCGACGCCGGCGCGCCCCTGCCGGAGCTTCCCGCGCCGACGCTCGATCTTGCCGGCTTCGCCGTGACCTTCGAGGATGAGTTCGACGATCTTTCCGTCTCCGCGGCCGGCCCCGGCACGCGCTGGTTCACGGCCACCAAGGAGAACTTCGGCGATGCCCGGTTCGTCGAGCAGAAGGACGGGTTCCCGTTCA
>JBFZCA010000417.1:0-4315 GCA_041308205.1 Planctomycetota bacterium
AACGCGCCGCCCGTGGCCGCGATGATCGCAGTGCCGCCGGCGTCGAGCACTGCAAGGAGGCGCTCCCTGCCCAACTCGGCCGCGGTCTGCTCGCCCAGATCGCAGAGGTGGACGATCGGGGGCGGGAGCGGTTCCACCGCGGAAACGCGCGCGTTCAGCGTCGCGAACGCCATCGCGGCCAGAAGCGCCCATCGAGTCTTCGCGTTCGTGCGCATGTGTGTGCCGCGCATCAGTCGTCCCCCTTGACCATGTCGCCGACATCGAGGGCTCCGCCGAGGATATCGCCCATCATGGCGAACGCCCCGCCGGTCGCCTCGTAGCCCATCACTCCCATGGCGTTGCCCGCGGAGCCCATGGGCCCGCCGGGATTGTCGACGCCCGTGATGCAGGCCATCCAGGCCATGGCCGCCTTCGGGTCGCGTTGGTTCCCGAACATCATCGCGTTCTGCCACGCCAGCATGCACTTGAGATTGCTCAGATTCATCTTGGTGATCTGGAGGTACTCCATCGCCGACTGGCCCTCGCCGGCGCCGCCCCGGCCGATGGTCGCGCCGGTTGCGCGGTCGATGCTCCACCAGCTTGCGGCGCCGTCGTGCCGCGGGAAGAGGAGCGCCCTGCCGGTTTCGTTCCGGGCGATGGCCCACGCCCCGAGGCGCTCGGGCCGTGCGCCTTCCACGGCGCCGCCGTCTCCGCAACGCGCCGCCACGGGCGCGACTCCCTCGAATCGGGCGCGCTGCGACTCGGGGTAGGCTCCGCGGGCCATGGCGTCGGGCCGATGGCGGCGCAGGATGGCCGACTCGAGCACCGTCGAAGCCGCGCCGAGGATCATGTTCGCGCGCGGCGCCGCCGCCGCGCCGGCGGCCTCGCGCGGCACGATGTGCGCATGGTCGAATGCCGCGTCGAGGGCGACGCGGAACGTGACGGTCTTGGCCTTCTGATCGACGATGAACTGCGAGGCCTGCAGGATGGCCGCCGGGCCTCCCAGGAACGACAGCACGCGTTCGGTGCTCAGAATCCGATCGGCGAGCGCAAGGCGGCCGAGCTGCCACTCGTGGAGCATGTTGGGAAAGCGCGTGGCGCTCGCCGGGTCGTCGAACCGCCGCACGTCATCGGAGAGCAGCGCGTGCGCGAGGATCGGCGCATTCGCCGTCACCGCGTCGAGCGACAGCCATGTCGCCGTCGCGGGCCCCAGGGGTCCCGGGCAGACGAGAATGTCGGCGGTGTAGACCGGGCTCAAGTCCCGCCGCAGATCGCCGTAGATGAGACGCTGTTGCCGCACGGGCTCCTCGCCGGGAAGCGCGAGCTCGAGGCCGAGCACGAGCTCGCGGATGCCGGTTGCGGCCTTGGCATCGGGTTCGCCCCCGCCGCCGAAAAGCCCGCCGAAACCCTTCTGCACGGCCCCGCCCACCTGCGTCGCGTTCTCGACGCGGCCGTCGGAGGCCACATCGTGGATGCCGCCATCGAGGTCGAAGACCTTCGAGCCCATCCAGTCATCGCCGGCGCGGAAGATCGCCTGGAACTGGCGAAAGCCGCGCACGTAGTCGTACCACTGCGCCGTGGTCCACTGGGTCGGCGGCCGCGCCGCGGCCTTGGGATCCACGGGGACTATTTCGAGGCGCAGCGGCCGATCGACGAGCGCGCCCAGCGTGTGCACCCAGTCGATGAGCACCGTGGGCGTGCCTTTCTCTCCCTCCGGCCCCGCCGCGAGCGTGAGCCGCACGCCGAGGCGAGCGACGAGCTCGGGCGGCGGCGCAACAAGACGCGCGGCGTCGCCGAGCCGCTCGGCGTCCGCGGCGGATGCATCCGGTCCGGGCGCGAGAACGCGGGCCGCGCCGGCGATCTCGATCTCGACGAGAACCCTTTCCGCGGCCCCGGCGCCGAGGACCTTCTTCCACGCATCGAAATCGCGCCATGCCGTGAGGTCGCGCCCGCCGAGGGCCTGCCCGATGCGGGCGGCCTCGGGCACGGCCGCGTCGAAGGACTCATCGAGCAGGCGCCGCCATCGTCCCGCGTTCCGGCGCATGTGGATCGCGCGATTCCCCTCGGGAATGCCGAACTGCCGGAGGAGCGGCGGCGGCGGCGGGAGCTTCGACGCGTCGACCTCCTCGCCCGCGGGAACCGTGCGGCGCCGCGGCTCGTCCCCGAGGAACTTGTCGATGACCCCCGCGACCTCGGCCGGCGTGCGCTCGAGCGCGACGAGCTTTCCGCCGTGGCCTGCCGCGGCGAGGAGCGCGCGCAGAAGCTCGGCGCGATCCCAGTCGCCGCCGGAGGCCGCAGCCAGGACGCCCGCAGGCCCGCGCACGACGCCCCGGTACGGCTCGTAGGCGATCTTCTCGCGCACGAACGCGGCCAGGGCATCGGGATCGGTCCCGACCTGCATGACGACGGCCGCCGGGCTGAAGGGGCACCGGTCCGGCCGGAGCGCCTCGGCGCGAGCCGCGCGGGCGTAGCTCTCGTAACGCTCGACCGCTTCCCTGGGCGCGCCTTTCGAGGCATCCGCGGCCCGGAGGGAACCGAAGGCAAGCAGGCCCGTCAGGAGGGCCGCGCACTGTGTTCTCGAGATGCTTCGGGTGGATTTTCGCATGCGAAACCTCTTCTGACATCCCGGCCGCCGTGGATGACGGCGGCGATCAGACCATGGAACGCTCGGAAAAGCATCCAGGAGTCTCGGTCTCCGGAAGACGCGATGATCATACCTACGCGAACCGGCGGGGTCAACGCGGCTGACACGCCGCGTTCCATGCCGTCCGGCCGGCTCGGTCGCCATGTGAGCGAACGCGCGCCGGCAGCGCGCCGGACGGCGATTGACCGCCGCAAGACCGGCCGGTACCATGTATGGCGATCAACGCGCGAACGAGAGCTCCATCGGCTCTCGGGGTCGATCCCGCCGAAGGCGGCGTCGATCGCAGGCGCCCCGGCGCCGGTGCCGTGCTTCGTTCGCAAAACCCGATCAAGGAAGGAAGAAACCATGCGCTCGAGAACCGGCGTGCTTCTGTCGCTCGCGTTCGTCCTGTCGGCCTGCGGATCGAAGGAGGGCCCGGAAACAAAGGGCGCCGTCGCCCCCGCCGCCAAGGCGTCCGACATGGACATGAGCAAGCCCTATCTGACCGAGAAGAAGATCGAGGGCGTGATCGCGGTTCTCAAGGAGAAACCCGAGTTCTGGGAGTCCTGCAAGGGGGTGACGCCCGTCACGGTGAACGCGGAGCTCGAAGCGGTGGCGAAGAAGTACGGGTTCGCGAACTTCCAGGACCTCGCCACGAGCACGCATCGCGTGGGTATCGGCATGATGCAGGCCTCGATCTCGAAGAATGCCGCCGAGATGCAGAAGGCCCAGGCTGAGATCGAGAACGACCCGGACCTCAGCCCCGAGATGAAGAAAACGTTGCAGGATCGGATGACAGCGGTGACGGCGATGGGGCAGGACCTCAACGAGGCCGACCAGAAGCTCGTCGACAAGTACTTCGACCAGCTCGAGGCGGTGTCGCGCGAGTAACCCGGTGCGTGTACGACCGCTTGCCCGGGCCGTAGTCGCCGACCGCGTGGCCCGCGCCCCTCAGCTCGTACTTGTAGGTCACGATGCCCTCGAGGCCCACCGGACCGCGCGCGTGGATCTTGTTCGTGCTGATGCCGATCTCCGCGCCCAGGCCGTACCTGAAGCCGTCCGCGAAGCGCGTCGAGGCGTTGACGTAGACGCCGGCCGAGTCGACGTAGCGGCAGAAATGCGCGCCGGCCGATTCGTCCTCGGTCACGATCGCGTCCGTGTGATGCGAGCCGTAGCGGTTGATGTGCGCCTCCGCCGCGGCCAGGTCCGCGACCACGCGCACGCTCGCGATGAGGTCGAGGTACTCGGTCGACCACGCCGCCTCCGTCGCTGCCGCGGCCTCCGGGACCAGCTTCCGCGTCTCGGCGCAGCCGCGCACCTCGACGCCCTTGTCCATGAGCGCGCGGACGACCGGCGGCAGCAGCCGCGCCGCCCCTTCGCGATCGAAGAGGATCGTCTCGGCGGCGTTGCACACGGCCGGGTAGCTCGTCTTGGCATCGACGACGACGCGCAGCGCCTTGCCGAGATCCGCGTCCTTGTGCACGTAGACGTGGCAGATGCCGTCCGCGTGGCCGAGCACCGGAATCCGCGTGCCGGCCCGTATCTGCTTCACCAGTTCCTTGCCGCCCCGCGGGATCAGGAGGTCGACCTCCGCATCGCACGCGAGCAGCTCCCGCACCTCCTCGCGCGTGCTCAGAAGCTGCAGCGCATCGGGAGGCACCGCCGGCGCGGCCGCCAGCCCCTCGCGCAGCGCCGCCATCAGCGCCGCGTTAG
>JBFZCA010000418.1:0-8444 GCA_041308205.1 Planctomycetota bacterium
CTATGAGGAAGCGCCCCCAGCCGTAGCGGCGCGTGTCGCTCGATCCGCCGTCGCACAGAATGCCGTCGACGACGACCGCGATGACCTTGGGGCCGCCGTCGACGATGAAGACGACGTGATGGTCCGCGCCGGGGCGAAGCAGCCCGGGGTCGCATTCCCAGCCGGATGATGCGATGCCGTCGCCGATCTCGATTGCCGCGGCGCCCCGGGGCGTCGTGCGCACGGTGATGCCGCCGCGCGCGGCGTCGTGCGAGGTGAGAAGCGGCGCATCGGGCGCGAGATCGTCGAGATGCAGCCGGAGCTCGATCGTGGCGCCGCCGCCCTCGTCGAGGCGGGGAAGCCGCGGCATGGGCAGCGAGGCCTCGCCGTCCGGCAGGTCCTCGGCGGCGGCCTCGAGCGCGAGACCGCCGCGCGCCTTCTCCGCGATCTCGTCCTGGCGCCACAAGCCTTCAAGGAGATCCGCGGGGATCTCGCCGATCCGCGCCTCCGTCTTCTGCGTCGAGGCGATGAAGCACCGGCCGCCGTCCTCGAGAAGGTCGGGATAGCTGCAGCCCCGCAGCGGGTGCGATACGTAGCGGACGATCTCGGGCTGCGACCAGCGCATGCGGCCGTCGATGACCTTCCCGCCCGCGATCCAGGCGACGTTGCGGTTGCCGTAGCGGCCGCCCTGGTTGAACGTCCGCTCGCCGTTGTTGTGAAACCAGAAGAGGAACCGTCCCGCCGCGGTCTTCCAGAGCTTCGGGCAGGCCCGCGGGTTGCGGACTACTCTCCCGCCGGGCGCGTAGGTCATGGGTTCCGGCTGCGTCCACGTGCGGCCGCCGTCGGCGCTGTACGAGTGGCACGGATGGCCCATCTCCGTGCGGTACACGCAGTACATCGCGTTCCCATCGAGAGGGACCATGTTGTGCTCCTCCTGGACCGAGCCGAAGCGCTCCTCGCGGATGCCGCGGCCGCCCGCGGGCAGAAGCTCCCAGGCGATGCGGCCGGGGTCGCGTTCGGCGAGCACGTTCGCCGAGCGGTAGAGCCAGCCCTCGCCGTTCTCGAGCATCCAGCGGCCGAGCCGGGTGAAGCCGAAGAACGCCGCGCCGCCCGCCGTCTTCGGCTTGTCGATGCCCCAGAACACCTGGACGCGGCCGTTCCACTGGTTGCCCAGGTCGCAGGGCGCCGGCGGCATGGGAAGGCGGTATCGCGCCGGCGACCACGTGCGGCCGTGGTCATCGGAGAAGCGGTAGCAGTACCAGCCGAGCATGTCGGCCCGGTACGCGGCCTTGCCATCGGGCATGGCGAAACGGGCATCGCCGTGCCCGACATCGTCGCCGTTGTAGTCGTAGAAGGCGTACACGCGGCCGTACGGCGTGAGGAGCGGTACGACCCACGACGCTTCGGGGCCGCCGGCGGGTTCGATGTCGATGAGCGGCGACCAGGTCCGCCCCTCGTCGGCGCTGATCGCGGCGGCGACGTGCTGGCCCCGGCTCCCCTCCTGTCCGCGTCCGGTCGTGAGCGTGCAGAGCCAGTTGCCGTCGGCGGTCTTGATGACGTACGGCTGATCGCAGTAGCCCTCGCTCGGGATCGTGAACCCCGCCGAGAACTCGCGCCAGTCCGCGGCCGCGCACGCGAGCGCGGCGCAGAGCAGGGCCCCCGGTATCGGGCGAAAGGCGCGTGCAATTGCCGGTCTTCTCATGGCGTGTCCTCCCGCGTCACGCGGGCGTCGAGGCCGGGGTGCGCTCCGGCCGGGGCGCGGGCGTGCGCTTCCCTTGGCGCAGGGCGACGTACGCGATGATCGGTACCAGCGCGTAGAAGAGGAAGGTGCCGGCCAGGAAGAGGGGGCGGATGCCGTGCGCGAGCGCGACGGCGCCGCCCGCGACCGAGGCCGCGAGCCATCCCGTCGAGCGCGCCGTCGCGGCCCACCCGAACACCGCGCCGCGTCGCTCGGGCGGCGTCACCTTGACGAGCCAGATCTGGAACACCGGGTCGAGCGCGGCCGCGCAGAACGTCATGGCGAAGCGCGTGATGAAGAGCATGGTGAAGCCCGTCGCGAACGCTTGCGGCGCCATGAAGAGACCTGCGCCGAGCGCCGCGACCGCCGCGACGCGGGCGGGCGCGATCCTGTCCGCAAGCGGGGCGATGGCCAGGCCCGAGAGGAGCCCGGCGAAGCCTCCCAGGGCCTGCAATGCCCCGGTCCAGAGCGATGCGCCCTCGATCGTCACGTTGATGTCCTGGACGAGCAGCGGCACGAAGGGCGCGTCGAACTGGCGAACGAACGCCACGGCGACCGTCAGGAGGAGGATGGGCGCGACAAGACCGGCGCTTCCGATGCGGGCGCCGGCGGGGGAGGCGGCCGGCGACCCGGCGGCGTTCGGGACGTGCTCGCGCGCGCCGACGAGGACCAGAATCCCGGCCAGGAGGAGAAGCCCGCTGCCGGCGAAGAACGCCTCCCTGTAGCCGAAGTGCTCGGCGATGACGCCGCCCAGGAGCGAGCCCGCCATGCCGCCGCAGAAGACGGCCGAACTGAGCGAGCCGAGGGCAAGCCCGCTGCGATGCGGCGGCGTGCCGACCGCGACCATCGTCTGCGCCGCCGTGACCGTGCCGGTGAAAACGCCCTGGAGGAAGCGCAGCAGGGCGAGCGTCTCGACGTTCTTGACGAGGCCCATGAGCGCCACGACGGCGGCGGCGGCCAGGTTGGCGCGAATGAGCATGAGCCTGCGGCCGTACCGGTCGCCGAGCAGGCCCCAGATCGGGGAGAAGACGGCGAGCGCGCAGGAGGTGGCGGCCGAGCAGACGGCGACCCAGAAGTTGAGGTCCTGCGGATCCTGGATGCCGAGATCCTGCTGGATGAAGTACGGCATGAAGGGCAGCGCGAAGCAGAATCCCATGATCGAGAGGAACTGGGAGAGCCAGATCACGATGAGGTTCGTTTTCCAGTTGACCACGGGCTGGTGCTCGCGCTCCTTCCGGTGCCTCGCCGAGACCCGGCACCGGGCCGCCGCGGGCAGCCCATGATTATAGCGGCCGCCGGGGGCCGCCGCCGCGCCGCGCGCGTCCCGGCGGGGCGAGGGGGGCGGTGAATGCTACTTCACGCTCCGGCGCGCAGGCGGTATAATCGCCTTGTTCGTGGAGTGAATGGGTCCTGCGTCCGCGAACAAAGGATAGGGAGAGTCCGCAATGCAGAAGACGCGGTTCAAGCCGCCCCCGAGGACCGACGCGGAGACGCGCCTCGAGCAACGACTCTGGGAAAGGGCCGGGCCGATCATGAGCGCCGTGCGCACGGAGGAGGACATCCTCCGCGCCGAGCGCACCGCGTACGCACGCACGGGAGTCCGCTTCGTCTCGTGCGTATGGGACGTCGAGGACCTGTTCTGCGAACCCGTCCCGATCGAGCTTCTCAGGTGGGACATCGTCAAGGGCGACGTGTGGGTGATCTACCACCGGACGGCCGGCGCGACCGCCTGAGCCCCCGCGAACCGCCCCCCCCGCGCGCGAGACTTCTCAAGAGAAGGTCTTCCTGTGTACAATGGCGCTTTCGCCCGGCATGCGTCCGCGGGGCGGGGGAATGAGGGCTCCCGCCGGGCGGCGAGCACCTGCGGCGCGGGCTTCGAAAGAGAGGACGTGTGTGATGATCTGGAACGAGAAGGTCGAGTGCATGGATCGCGGCGCGATGCAGGACCTGCAGTCGCGGCGTCTCGTCGATCTGGTGCGCTATGTCTACGAGCGCAACGCGGCGTACCGCCA
Source organism: Planctomycetota bacterium (assembly GCA_041308205.1). Classification (GTDB taxonomy): domain Bacteria; phylum Planctomycetota; class UBA8108; order UBA8890; family UBA8898; genus UBA8898. Next base: position 3,730 of record JBFZCA010000418.1, read on the forward strand.
GAAGCTGGATGCCGCCGGCGTCGCGCCCGCGCGCATCAAGGGCATCGGCGACATCGGAGATCTGCCCTTCACCGTCAAGTACGACATGCGCGACACGTATCCCTTCGGCCTGTTTTCGAGGCCGATCAACGAGGTCAGCGAGATCCACGTTTCGAGCGGCACGAGCGGCACGCCGACCGTGGTGGGCTACACCAGGGATGACCTCAAGCTCTGGGCGGATGTGATGGCGCGCGCGCTGTGCTGCGCGGGCGCGGAGCCGGGCGACATGATCCACATCATGTACGGCTACGGGCTCTTCACGGGCGGCCTCGGCCTGCACTACGGCGCGCTGGAGATGGGACTGACCATCATTCCGGCCTCGGCCGGGCAGACCAAGCGCCAGCTCCAGCTCATGGCGGACTTCAAGCCGCGCCTGGTCGCGTGCACGCCGAGCTACATTCTCTTCATGGCCGAGGAGGCGCGCGAGATGGGCCTCGACCCGCGCCAGGCGAGCTACGAAATCGGCGTCTTCGGCGCCGAGCCCTGGAGCGAGGCCATGCGCCGGGAGATCGAGAGCACCTGGGACATGCTCGCGACCGACATCTACGGCCTCTCGGAGATCATCGGCCCCGGCGTGGCGCAGGAGTGCGGGCACAAGAACGGCCTGCACATCTTCTCCGATGTCTTCTATCCCGAGATCATCGACCCCGAGACGGGCGCGCCCGTGCCGGAAGGCCGGGACGGCGAGCTCGTCATCACGACCCTGACGAAGCAGGCCATTCCGCTGCTCCGCTACCGGACGCGCGACATCGTGAGCATCACGCACGAGAAGTGCGCGTGCGGCCGCACCAGCCCGCGCATCAGCAAGATCAGGGGCCGCACCGATGACATGATCATCGTCCGCGGCATCAACGTCTTCCCGTCGCAGATCGAGCACGTGCTCCTCGGCATCGAGGGCACGCATCCGCACTACCAGCTCGTCGTCGACCGCAAGCCGGGCGGGCTGGACGAGCTCGAGGTGCTCATCGAGGTCGAGGAGACGATGTTCTCCGACGAGATCAAGAAGCTCAAGGCGCTCGAGGCGAAGATCGGCAGGGAGATCGTCAGCACGCTCGGCGTGCAGGCGACGGTGCGCCTGGTCGAGCCCAAGACGATCGAGCGCAGCATGGGCAAGGCCAAGCGCGTCATCGACAAGCGCGCGATGTAGGCGGGGGACGCCCGCACGGGCGCCGCCCCCCGGCCGGGCCGGCGCGCTCAGCGCCTCAGGTTCTCGAACCAGACCGGGCCGCCCCACTTGCCCGTGACGACGATGTCGAGATCGCCGTCGCCGTCGAAGTCGACGACGGGGATGTTCATGCCCGAGCCGATGCCCTCGCCGGCCGAGACGGTGTGCCGCGTCCAGACGGGCGCCGCGCCGCGCGCGAGCTCGTACCAGTACACGCAGAGCGGATCGAATGCGCCGGGGTCTCCGCCGTTGTGCGCCAGGAAGCGCTTCCCGGCGACCAGGTCGAGGTCCCCGTCCGCGTCAAGGTCGGCGAGCGCGAGGCTGTGGGCCTGGGTCCACGTGTCGTCGATCAGATGCCGCTTCCACACGTTCGCCTCGGCGGTCTGCTCGTACCAGTAGATGCCGCGGTTGTGCGCGGAGCTCGTGACGATGTCGTTGCGGCCGTCGGCGTTGACGTCGTAGACCCAGATCTGCGGCACGTGGTCGACCGTGCCTTCCTTGGCGCCGCCGAGCGGCAGCGGGTGCTCGCGCCAGGCGCCCGTGCGCGGGTCCGCGGGCGCCTCGAACCACGCGTTCGGGCGGATGATATCGGGACGGTTGTCGCCGTTGATGTCGCCGGCGCCGCCGCCGTACTCGAGCGGCTTCTCGGAGACCACGTGCACCGCGAACGCCCGGCTGCCGTCCGGACGCCGGACGACCTCGTACCACACCGTGCGGGGAACGTGGGGAAGGATCTCGAGCGCCCTGCCGTCGCCGTCGATATCCCACAGGTCGCCGCACTCGAAGTTGCCGTTCTCCTCGATGAGCGTGCGCTGCCACGGGCCGCCGGCCGGCCCCGGGTTGCGATACCATTCGGCGCACTTCTGGAACCAGTCGCAGGTGACGACGTCGAGGCGTCCATCGCCGTCGACGTCGAGCGGCAGGTTCATGAAATCCCACAGGTAGCCCATGCCCTTGGCATCGACCTCGCCCTTGACGGTGCGGAACTTCAGCGCCTTCCAGTCGGGCGCGATGTACAGGGAGTCGCCCGCGACGATGTCCAGGCGGCCGTCGCCGTCGAAATCCCCGACGCCGCACGGCTCGCCGCGGAAGCTCGCGACCCTGTGGACCTTGAACGCGACCTGCGGTCCGGCGGCGGGGGCCGCCGCGCACGCCGCGAGGGCGCATGCGGCGATGGCGCACGATGCATTCAACGCACGGCCGGCATGACTCTTCATCGATCGTCCTCCTTCGTGGTTGCGCTGCGACGATGGTAGGTGCGCGGCGGAACCGCGTCAACATGCGTTCGTTCGGCCTTGCCGCGGGCGGCCGCCGGGAGTACGATACACCGATACGTTGCCCGCGCCGGGAGCGGCGCGGGCGGGAATTGTGCGCCGACAGAGGGAGGTTGCGCATGAATACCACCCAGATCTCCGTTTTTCTCGACAACAAGCCGGGGCGCCTCGCGGAGGTGACGGGGCTCCTGGCCGAGGAGAAGATCAACATCCGGGCGCTGTCGCTGGCCGAGACCGCGGATTTCGGCGTCCTGCGGCTCATCGTCAACGACAACGCCGCGTGTCTCGCGGCCCTGAAGGATAATCGCTTCGTCGCCCAGGAGACCGAGGTGATCGCCATCGAGGTCGAGGACCGGCCGGGCGGGCTGCACCGGATTCTGGCCGTTCTTGACAAGGCCGGGATGAACATCGAATATATGTACGCGTTCGTCGAGAAGAAGAAAGAGAATGCGATCGTGGTGTTCAAGATCGACGCCTGCCGGGAGGCGGTCGAGGTGCTGTCGAAGAACGGCATCGCCGTGGTGTCGCAGGATGTGATCCGGAACCTGTAGCGCCGGCGATGGGTCGAGCGAAAGGAGCGCGACGAACATGAGCAGGGTACAGCGCGGTGTTGCGGCGTTGATCGCCGCCGTCCTGATCGCGGGCATGGTCGGATGCGAGCCGGGGACGGCTCCCAAGGGCGCGGCGCCCATCAAGATCGGCGCGATCTTCGCCGTGACCGGGCCCGCCGCCTTCCTGGGCGTGCCCGAGAAGAACACGGCCCAGATGCTCCAGGAGAAGATCAATGCCGCGGGCGGCATCAACGGGACCCCGATCGAGGTCCTCATCCGCGACTCGGCCGGCGAGAACGAGAAGGCCGTCTCGCTTGCCAAGCAGCTCATCGAGGAGGACAAGGTGGTCGCCATCATCGGCCCCACGCGGAGCGGCCCCAGCATGGCGATCAAGGGCATCTGCGAGGAAGCGAAGACGCCGCTCCTCTCGTGCGCGGCCGCCGAGGCGATCGTCTACGACGAGAAGAACGACGTCGTGCCGAAGTACGTCTTCAAGACGCCGCAGAAGGACAGCTTCGTGGCACAGCTCATCTTCAAGACCATGAAGGACATGGGCATCGCGAAGATAGGCGTGGTCGCTGAGGCCGGCGGCTTCGGCGACGGCGGCAAGGCGCAGCTCGCCAAGTACGCGCCCGAGTACGGTATCGAGATCGCCGCGAGCGAGTCGTTCGACCCCAAGCAGGCCGACCTCACGCCGGTCGTGACGAAGGTCCAGGCCGCCGGCGTCCAGGCGGTCGTGAACTGGTCGATCGTGCCCGCGCAGTCGCAGATCCCGAAGATCATGAAGCAGATGCAGTTCAACGTGCCGATCTTCCACAGCCACGGCTTCGGGAACATCAAGTACGTGGAGGGGGCGGGCCAGGCGGCCGAGGGCATCATCTTCCCGTGCGGCCGGCTGCTCATCGCCGAGAGCCTTCCCGACGACCACCCGCAGAAGGCGGTGCTGGCGGGCTACAAGAAGGACTACGAGACGAAGTTCCCGGGCGAGCAGGTGAGCACGTTCGGCGGCCACGCCTACGACGCGCTCATGATCCTGGTCGAGGCGATCAAGAAGGCCGGCCCCGACAGGGAGAAGGTCCGCGATGCGATCGAGACCATGCGCTTCGTCGGGACGGGCGGCGTGTTCCAGTTCACGGCCCAGGACCACAACGGGCTCGGGCTGGACTCGCTCGAGGTCCTGACGGTGAAGGACGGGAAGTTCGCGCCGTACACGAAGTGATGACCGCGACCGCGCCGCGAATGTGGCGGCAGGGGGTTCGGGGCCTGCCGGGCAGCTCCGGCGCGCTCCGGGCCCCTTGCGCGCGTGAGGGCGGCGCGCGCCGGTGACGAGCATGGACCCCGCACTGCTCCTCGACCCCGTGCTGCTCTGGAAGTTCTGCCTGGCGGGCCTCGCCGTGGGGAGCATCTACGCGATCGTCGCCATCGGCTTCAACATAATTTACAACACGACGGGCATCATCAACTTCGCGCAAGGCGAGTTCGTCGTCCTGGGGGCCATGACGGCGATCAGCCTCGCAGGGCACATGCCGCTCGCGGCGGCCGTCGCGCTGGCGGTGGCCGCGACGATGGCGGCCGGCGCCCTCATCGAGATCGTGTTCATCCGCTGGCTCAAGGACGCGACCGTGCTCCGGCTGGTCATCATCACGATCGGCGTCTCGATCCTGATGCGGGAAGGCATGCTGCACG
>JBFZCA010000419.1:0-4388 GCA_041308205.1 Planctomycetota bacterium
GCGGGCCGCGCGTACCTCCAGCCCTGCGCGGCGTTCGTCGCGCCCGGCGGCGAGACCGCGCTCTCCGAGCCGGGCTTCATCGACGTCCCGCGCTGAGCACGCACGTCCGCCCGCCCCTCAAGCGTTCCCGGAATGCGACCGATAACCTCATCGTCGGAAGGGAGTCGCACGCGCCGCAGTCGAGACATGCAGCAGGAGATCGCCATGACGACGAAGACCATCCATTTCACGCCCGGCCGCGTCTATTGCATCAACCTGGCGGACGACGCCGAGGACGCCGCGCCGCTGCTGGTCGCGTATCACGGCCCCGAGCAGCCGTGGGAGGACATCTGCTCCGGCGAGTACACGAGCCTCGATGCCGACGCCATCGAGGATGCGTTCGAGGTGCCCCCGGACATCGTCGCGGCGATCGCGCGTTCGTCCTGCGCGCCGCCGCGTCCCGCACAGACCCCCGAGAGCCGCGCGGATCGCGACGACGCTCCCGAGGCCTGGGAGCACGACGTTTACTGGGATGACTGAGCGCCGGCGGCCCTGAGCGCCGACCACGCCTGCCTGAGCTGAATCCGCGCCTGCGCGCGGCGGGCCTCGGCCATGACCGCGTCGCGCTGGGCTTCGTTCAGGCGCGTCAGCGCGGCCTTCTCGGCCTCGTAGGCCTTGCGCACGTCGTCCCTCGTCTCGGCGGCAAGCGCCGCGCTGCGCGTATCGATCACGAGGCGTTCCTGCGCGTGCACGACCGCCGCCACGGCCTGCCTGACCTCGGACACGGCCGCGCGCGCCCGCTTCTCGATCCGGTACGACGCCTCATCCGCCCGCGCGCGGGCCTCCCTGACCGAGGCCAGCGTGCTCCCGCCGCTGAAGATGTTCCACCCCAGGCCGAGCATGAGCGACGAGTTGATCTCGTCGCCGGAGTAGCGCATGTCGCCGAGCTTCTGCCAGCCGTAGGTGCCGTTCAGGACGAGCGAGGGCAGCCACGCGCTCCGCGCCGCGCTCGTCTCGGCCTCCCCGCGCTTGCGCGCCAGCACCGACGCGGCGACATCCGGCCGCGCGCGCTCCGCGAGGTCGAGCCACGCGCCCTCCTCCGGGCGGGCGAGCAGCTCGGGCGTCTCCTCTGCGAGCGGCTCGAGCTGCGTCCGGCGCCCCAGCACGCCCTCCGCCAGGCCGAGCAGCTCCTCCAGCACGATGTAGTTCACGGCGAGGGCCTGGCGCGCGGCGACCGCGCCGGCCTCCGCGGCCTTGAGCCTGATCTCGAAGTTGTTGACATCCTGCCGGGCGGCCTTGCCCCGCACGCGCATCTGCTCGGTCGCCTGCAGCAACTGGCGGTTGAACTCCGCATCCGCAGCGGCGATGCGCAGCCCTTCCTCGGCGAGCTGCCCCTCGTAGTAGGTCTGCTCGACCGCGCGGCAGAGCAGGCGCTCGACATCCTTGTACGCCGCGCGGCTCTCCCGGGATGCCAGATCCGCCGCCGCGAGCGTGAACTCGCGCACGAAGCCGTCGAAGAGCAGCCACGTGCCCTGGAGGCTCGTGTCGTAGGACTCGAAGCTCCGGGGGATGAACGGGATGTCGCCGAACTGCGGCATGTAGAAATCGTACGTGTGCGTGTACCCGACCGTGACGTCGATCTTCGGGAGATAGGCGCTCATGGCGCGCAACGCGCGCGCCCGCGCCGCCTCGACCCGCATCGCCGCCATGCCGATCTCGGGATTCTGCTCGAGCGCGAGCCGGCGCGCCGCAGGAAGGGTCAGGACGGGGCCGACGACGGCCGCATCGCCGCGCGCGGCGCGCGGCGGCACGTGGTCCTCATCCCACGGCACGACGATCTCCTCATCGCGCAGGGATACGGCGCCGCCGCATCCCGCGGCGACGACAAGCAGCGCGATCAACGCGGCGCGTCGCATGTGCATGCTCCTCGGTCTCCTTCCGCCATCGCATCATCGGCTGCCGGCGGCGCGGACCATTCCTTCCGATAAACGCGCGCGCCGCATCACGGGTCCATCCGAAAGGGCCGTGCCGGCGCGCGGCCGCCCGGGTTGCGAACGATGCCCGCGCTCAGGCCGGCGCGGCGGCCTGCGGCTCCGGCGCGGGCGCGTACTCGGCCGTGAAGAGGCCGTCCGCCTCGGACCGCACGCCCGCGACCTCGCGGATCAGGAGATGCCGTTCCTGGCCGCTCACGCAGGCGACATCGTGGGGCTCGTTGCGATTGGCGCACGGGCGGCCCTCGCGCGCGCGCTGCGCCGCGAACGCCCGGTGGCTTTCAAGGCGCTCGCGAATGCGGCGGTTCGCGAGCGCCGGCAGGGCCGCCGCCGCCGCCGCGATGACGGGCGCGAAGGCCGCGTCGATCTCGTAGGAGATGCTGTTGCGCTCCGACGCCGCGGCCGCGAGCATCGTCGTGCCGGTCCCGGCGAACGGATCCAGCACCGTGTCGCCCTTCACGGAGAACATGTTGACGAGGCGGTAGGCAAGCTCGAACGGGAACGCGCCGCTGCGGGGCCGGACATCGCCCGAGGAGAGCGTCTGCTCCGCGCCGGTCAACCCGAACCACACATCCGAGAACCACTGGTTGCGCTCCTCCCAGAAGAACGCGCTCTCGGCCCGCAGGCGCTTCTCGGCCGCGGTCGCGAACGCACGTTTCGGGCCCTTGCGCAGGATGAGCACGTGCTCGTGCTCGAGCGTCACGTACGCGCCCGGCGGCAGCATGCCCGAGCCCATGAACTTGTTGGGCGCGTTGGTCGTCTTGCGCCAGATGATGCCCGGCAGGCTCTGGAAACCGATCCCCAGGCAGAACGCGAGGATGCGCGCATGCGAGGAAAACAGCCGGAAGCGCTCGCCGAGCGTCCGCGTCGCGTCGCCGATGGCGATGCACGCGATGCCGCCCGGGACGAGGGCGCGGTGCGCCTCGCGCCAGACCGGATCGAGCTCCCGGTGCATGAGCTCGAAGGCCTCCTCGTGGCGGCCCGCCGCCGCCGCCGCCGCGATGCGATCGTTGCGCGCGGCAAAAAGCGCATCCCACATCTCGATCATGGGATACGGCGGCGAGGTGATCACGAGGGCCGCGCTCCCGCCGGCGACGCGCGCGAGGCGCGTCGCATCGGCGAACACCACCTCGTGCCTGGTCACGCCGTCACTCGCGCGGCACGTAGATGACCGCGCTCGGCGTCACGGGGGCGCCGCCCCACGATTCGACGCCCCGGCCTCCGCCGGCAATGAGCACGCGGTCGTCGGCATCGCCGATCCGGCCGTTGCCCCCGGGAAGCGCGCTCAGCGTGTGCCAGGCGCGCCCGGTCGGGAGCGTGCGCACGCGGCGCTCGTCGTCGTCGGCGGCCGCGCCGGCGATCAACTGGTGCGACGCGAACGAGTCGCCGGACATGTTCCCGTCGGTCAGGAGCCACGCCCCCTCGACCCCCGAGGGATGCGGATGCGTCCCCGGATTGCCCGGCAGCGGCAGCGGCACGTTCAGCGTCTCGGACCAGTACTCGCGCACGGCCGCAAGGTCGTGCGGCGCGCGCCGGGGAACGAAGAACGCGTTGATCAGGTTGTAGCTCGGGTTGAAGAGCTCGCCCGCGGCGACGGGGACGCCGTCGTACTGCTCGACCTGCGTCCCCGCCGCGTAGAAGAACCCGCCGCCGCACGTGAAGACGGTCCCGATCGCTCTCGCGCCCCCCGCCGCGGCGATCCGCCTGACGAGGCGCACCGCGGGAGCATGGACGCGGTTGATCGGGGCGCTCGCCGGGCCGCCGAGGATCTCGGCCGCGAAGTACTTGCCGATGCGGCGCTCCTCGACGGCGCCGAACGGCGTCGCCAGCACGCCCAGGACATCGGCGAGAAGATCCGCGTCGACATCCGCATGCAGCGTCCACACGACGACGCTCTTGATCGTGTCCCAGTCAAGGGGGTCGGTGCGCACGAAGGAGATGCCTCCGCCGGGGCCCACGCCCGAGTACGCGGCCGCGTATCCTTCCGTCAGCCACTGTCCCACGGTCGGCAGCGTGTCATCGCTCCCGCCGAACACGATGAACGTGTTCGCCGGCCCCAGGTACCCGTCGTGCGTGCGGTCGTCGTGCCACCCGAGGTTCTCGGCCGCCACGCCGTGCGCGCGCGGCGCCTCGAGGTACACGCCGGGCCCGACGAAGCACGCCTGCATCCCGGAATCGTACACGTCGAGCGTCGTCTTGAGCTGCGTCTGGCCCCGGCTCATGCGCCTGAGCACGGTCTCCGGGGCGAGCTCCGCGCTGCGGGTGGCGAGACCGCCGGCATGCACGTAGAGGTCGCCGGCGTTGCCGAGGACGTGGTCCGGCCCCGCGATGCGGACCGTGGCGTGCAGCGCGGGGCCCGACGCGCCGGGCAGCGTCACCGCGAGCCCGTGCGCTTCGACGAGCGGGACGAACGCGCCG
>JBFZCA010000420.1:0-5094 GCA_041308205.1 Planctomycetota bacterium
GGTCGGGCGGGCCGAGAACCAGGCGCTGCCCGAGCTGCCGCCGCAGGCGCGCGGCGAGGCCACCGTGCGGCTGTTCGCGCGCGCCGAGGGCCTGAGCCCGCGCGAGCGATTCCTGACCGAGAAGGACACGGAGGGCGAGATCGTTCTCGAGCTGCCCGATGAGATCAGGGTCGAGGGCATCGTGCGATCGCCGGAAGGCGAGCCGAAAGCCGGTGTCTTCGTCAGGCTCGTGCCGGGACAGTTGCCGCCGATCGGCGGCCTGGAGATGATCACGCTCGGCGTGGCGCTGAGCGATGCCGAGGGCCTCTTCAGCTTCGGCCAGCTTCGCGGGCCGTTCGAGCTCAGAGTCGCGGCCTCGTTCCCGGGGTACGCCACGGCGCAGTCGGAGCCGTTCTGGATCGGCCGCGATTCGCCGCCGCCGTTCGTCGAGCTCCAGCTCGGCCCGAGCGGCGCGATCGCGGGCATCGTCACCAACGCGCTCGACCGTACGCCCCTTGCGGGCATCAAGCTCAGGCTTCACGCCGCGCAGGAGAAAGGCGAGGCCGGCCGCGTGGGGATCTTCCTGTCCATGTTCGGGGTTCCGGAGGCGGGCGAGTTCGCCTACTCCAACGCCGAGGGACGGTTCGCGTACCGTGACGTCGCGCCGGGCGAGTACACGCTGACGGCCTCGGCGGGCGCCGGCATCGCGAGGAGCGTGAAGGTCCAGGTGCTCCCGAACGAGACCGCCGAGGCGGCGATCGAGCTCGAGGTCGGCGGGACGATCAGCGGGGTCGTCGTCGATGCGGCGGGGGCGCCCGTGTCGTTCGCGTCGGTGCGGCTGCTCGATGCCGGCAACAGCTCGCTCGTGGGCCTTCAACGAGCGCTGGGGGGGTCCACGGCCAGGCAGTCGACCGATGCGGCCGGCGAGTTTCAATTTGCGCAGGTGCGGCACGGCACCTACAGCATCATGGCGGAGAAGCAGGGGTACGCGCCGCGCGAGGTGGGCGATGTGCACGTCGACGGCGATGCCCTGCGGGTGGTGCTCGAGGCCGAGGGCTCGCTGGCAGGCGGCGTGCGGCGGGCGGGCACGGGCGAACCCGTGACGATGTTCCAGGTGCGCATCGACAGGGCCGAGAAGGGCTGGAACTCGCCGCTCAAGACGCCGCGGGCGATCGACGACCCCGATGGCCTGTTCTGGTACGAGGGGCTCGCCGCCGGGAGCTACCGCGTCGAGGTGCGCGCCGACGGCGCCGCGCCCGCGACCGTGCCCGTGACGGTCGAAAGCGGCCGCCAAGCAGTGGTCGAGGTGCTGGTCGAGGTCGCGTGCAGCGTCACGGGCAAGGTGGTGCTCGAAGACGGCGAGACGCCGGTTGCGTATGCGCGGGTGGCGCTCGTGTCGGCCAGGTCGGGGGGCGCGTCCAGCGCGGGGGAGGCCTTCGGCGGCTACATCGAGGGCCGCATGAACGAGATCGCGGTCTCGGCGAACGGCGAGGGCGCCTTCACGCTCGGCAACCTCCCGCCGGGAGAGCTCGAACTGGAGGCGACGCACAACGTCTATCGCCCGAGCAGGGCGACGGTCACCGTGGCGGCCGGCGAGCAGGGGACGTGCACGATCACCATGCGCGAGGGCTTCGGGCTCTCGGGCACGCTGTACGATTTCGAGGGCGCGCCCGAGCCCGAGCGGGCGATCCTCATCGAGGGGCCCGACGGCACTCAGAAGGTCACGCGGTCGGGACGGGACGGCGGCTTCAGCTTCAGCGGCTTGAAGGCAGGGAAGCACCGCCTCTGGTGTCCGACGCCCGATCTCTCGCGCGAGCTGCCGCCGCAGGAGATCGAGATCGCGGAAGACCGCTCCGGCCTCCTGATCACGCTGCCGCCGCCCGCGGACCAGACGCCGCCGGGCGAAGCGCCCGCCGGCACGCCTTCGGTCCCCGGGCTGCCCGAGGGCTTGAAGGGCAGAATCGATCCTGCGAAGATGCAACCCGAGGGCGAATAACCCCGGGAAGGCGGCATGGCGCAGGACGACACGCGGGACAGGGGCGCGCGGACGGCGCTTGTGACGGGCGGCGCGCGGAGAATCGGGCGCGCGCTCGCGCTCGCGCTCGCGGCCGAGGGATTGAACGTCGTCATCCACTGCCGGTCGTCGCGCGCGGAGGCCGCGCAGGCGGCCGAGGAATGCCGCGCGAAGGGGGTCCGCGCGTGGGTCGTGTGCGCCGACCTCGCGCGGGCGCCGGAAGCCGAAGCGCTCGTCGGCCGCGCGATCGACGCCGCCGGACCGCTCGATGCGCTCGTCAACAACGCCTCGATCTTTCCCAAGAACACGCTCGCCGATGTGACGGCCGAGGCCTTCGTCGAGAACCTCCAGGTCAACGCGCTCGCGCCCTTCGCGCTCGCGCGGGCGTTCGCGCGCCAGGAGCGCGAGGGCTCGATCGTGAACATGCTCGACGCGCGCATCCTCCACTACGATGCGCTGCACGCCGCGTACCACGTGAGCAAGCGGGCGCTCTTCACGCTCACGCGCATGATGGCGCTCGAGTTCGCGCCGCGCGTCAGGGTCAACGCCGTGGCGCCCGGACTCATCGTGCCGCCGCCCGGCGAGGACGAATCGTTCCTCGAGAAGTACGCCTCCCAGAATCCGCTCGGGCGGTGGGGGACGACGGCGGATGTGGCCGCCGCAGCGCTCTTCCTCCTCCGCAGCCCGTTCGTCACCGGACAGGTGATCTTCGTCGACGGCGGGTTCCACATGAAGGGGAGCGTGTATGGCGTCTGAGGCGCGCGACCGCATTCACATCCGCGACCTGGAGGTCAGGTGCATTCTCGGCGTCCTGCCCGAGGAGCGGCGGGAGAAGCAGGACGTCGTGATCAACATCACGCTGTACGCCGATCTGGCGAAGGCCGGCGCCACGGACCGCATCGAGGACACGGTCGACTACAAGAGCATCAAGAAGGCCGTGCTGGCCGCGGCCGAGCAGTCCTCGTACTGCCTGGTCGAGGCGCTCGCCGAGAAGATCGCGGCGGTGTGTCTTCAGGACGAGAAGGTCGCTCGCGCGGTCGTCAGCGTGGACAAGCCGGGGGCGCTGCGCTTCGCGCAGAGCGTGGCGGTCGAGATCGAGAGGAGCCGCCCGCGGGGATGAGGACGAGGGCGGCGCGCCGGCCGGGGTCTCGGGCCGGCGGCCGGCGCGGTCACTGCAAGATCTCGCCCGCGTGCGCTCAGGCGTTGCGTGCCGCACCCCGCTCACGTACGATGCGGGGAGCAGGAGGTGCCGATGCCGCATTGGATACGCCTTGTTCTCCCGGCGCTGCTCGCGCTCCTGCCCGCGCCGGCCTGGGCCCAGGCGGTCGACGACGGCCCCTGCGGCATTCCGCCGCCGCCCGCCCCGAAGCGCATCAAGGGCGGCGAGGGCGTGCCGCCGCTGCCCCTGCCCGCAACGCCGCTCAGGCGCACCGAGCGCAAGCGCGACCCCGCGCCGCCCGTCCTCATCGGCAAGCTCATGTGGGGGAAGCAGCGCACGATGACGCTCGAGGGTGATCGCACGATCGAGTACGCCGACTGGAACCTCGACCCCAACGACCGCCGCATCCTGGATGAGATCGCGCCGCGTGCGCTCGGCATCAAGTACCGGATGATCCCCATCGATCCGGGCGCGTTCTCGTTCGACCCGGCGCAGATCCCGTTCCTGTACGTGAGCGGCGTGCGCGCCGTGAGCTTCGCGCCGGACATTCGCGCCAAGATGCGCGCGTTCTGCGAGCAGGGCGGCTTCATCTACGCGGATGCGTGCCGCGGCTCGCGCGTGTTCGCGGATGCGATGCGGCAGGAGCTTCGCGCCATCTTCCCCGACCGGACGCTGCGGGTGCTCCCGCCCGACCACCCGCTCTTCTCGGCGCACCGCCTCGTCAACCGCCTGCAGTACTCGCCGGCCGTCGGCGACCGGCCGGACGGCGCCCCGTTCTTCGAGGGCGTCGACATCGGCTGCCGCACCGTGGCGATTCTCTCCAAGTACGGCCTGAGCTGCGCCTGGGACTCGGACCACGTGCGGGCGGGCTCCCAGATCGTCGTCGGCGAGGACGCGCGGACGATGGGCCTCAACCTGATCAGCTACGCGCTCGGGATGTTCGACCTGGGGCGTTTCTATGCGCAGGGCGGGCTCAACGAGCCGATCGCCGCCTTCGCGGGCGGCGATTTCGTCTTCGCGCAGATTCTCCACGAGGGCCACGCGGACCCCGATCCGAGCGCCTACGCGCGGCTCCTCGAGTACGTGATGGCGAACACCTCGGTGGGGCTCAAGTTCGCGCGGCGGCGCATCGCCGCCGATGACGAGGCCCTCGGCAGCTATCCCTTCCTGTACATCACGGGGCACTACGATTTCAGCCTCTCCGAGGGGGCGGTGCAGCGCCTCAGGCAGCACCTTTCCTCGGGCGGGTTCCTGCTTGCCGATGCCTGCTGCGGGAGCCTTGCCTTCGACGGCGCCTTCAGGCGCGAGATGCGGCGCGTCTTTCCCGGCGCCCCGCTCGGCGGCATTCCGGCCGACCACCCGCTCATGAGCGCGCTCTTCCGCCTCGACAAGGCGGAGCTGACGCCCAAGGCGCGGGCGGCGTTCGGGGATCTCGCGGCGCCGCACCTCGAGGGCATCGAGCGCGACGGCGTTCTGTGCGTCGTCTACAGCCCGCTCGACCTCGGAAACGGATGGGAGGGCATTGCCCATCCTTATGCGCGCGGGTACGAGTCCTCGTGCGCGCTCAAGATCGGCGTCAATGCGATCGTCTACGCATTGAGCCACTAGCCGGCACGTGCGCGAAAGGACCCGCAATGGCCGAACTCAGGATCATCGAGGGCGAGGGCGAGGGGGCGAGGTTCCGGCTCGAGAAGGAAGGCGAGCTCCTGATCGGCCGGAGCAAGGCCGCGGTGACGCTCGCCGAGAGCAAGGTCTCGGGCCGCCACGCGAGGGTCTTCTTCAAGGAAGGCTCGTGGATTCTCGAGGACCTCGAGAGCACCAACGGCACCTTCGTCAACGGCCGCAAGGTGGCGCGCGTCGCGCTTCACCACGGCGACAAGATCAAGGTCGGTTCGTTCGTGCTCGCGTTCGAGGGCGACGGACCGCCCGAGGGCGCGGCCGC
>JBFZCA010000421.1:0-10476 GCA_041308205.1 Planctomycetota bacterium
GTTCGGCTCGGCGGGCGAGATCTCGATGCGGCACTCGGGCGCCGGGCCCGTGTTCCGGGACGGCGGGTACGAGCGGCCGGCGTAGGTGTAGAGCGAAGGGGCCTTGACGCACTCGATCGTGCGTTGCTTCGGAAGCACGCTCTGAACGAAGAGCCGGCCCTTGCCGTTCGTGATGACGAGGTGCGGCGGCGTCTCCTCGGGCGCCTTCATGGCCTGGAGGAGCCAGGTCTTCTTGAACTCGGGCCGCGTCGCCTTGACGCGATCGAAGACGACGAACGTGCCCGGTCGAATGTAGACGATCTGGCGCGTGAAGTGCTCGAGCTTGGCCCTGCGGTAGGCGCGCGACGCATCGCCCGCGATATAGAGGAACGGGCCCTCGTCCGCGCAGGCAAGCATGTCGGCGATGTCGTACCTGGGCTTGTCCTTCTGCCAGGCCTGCGCATCGGTGACGGCGCCGTTGTGGTGGGGCCAGTCGTGCGCCTGGCCGCCGTCGTTGCCCGTGACGTTTCCGGCGCGAATGCCCGGCCATGTCTCATCGGGGTCGAACACGAGGATCGTGCTGTGCGCGATCGTGCGCAGGTGGTAGTTGACGTCGTGGAGCGAGCCGAAGTCATCGTAGTTGCCGCCGTCGCCCGCGAGCTCCTCGCCCGCGAAGATCACGAAGTGGTTGACGTCGAGGTGCTGGTGCGCGGTGAAGCGGTCGCCGCACTTGAAGAAGAAGTAGACGGCGTCCTCCTTCCACGAGCTGCGCGCATAGACATAGCCCGGGCCCGGGCTGTAGTGCGAGAGCTGGAATGTCTCGAGCGGGGCCTTGGCGGCGCTCGCGTCGCGCCACAGGAAATCCTTGTACGCGTAGACGCCGACGCTCGAGCGCGGCGTCGTCTCGTTGAAGGCGTGGGCGGCCCGGTGGGCGGAGTCCTCCCGGAAGTAGTTGACGAGAATCCGGCGCGCGGAGAGCGCCTTGTCCCTGTCGCCGCCGAAGACCCGGCCGCCGCCGTCGCCCATGGGGACGGGGCGGCGCGAGCCGTACTCGCGAATGCCGGGGTACATCTCGAACATGGACGCGATCGCTCGGCTGTGGAAGAAGGACGGCGCCATGGCGTAGTAGTCCAGGCCCGCGCACGTGCGCGCGACCTCGCAGAAGACGAGCCACTCGTAGAGCCAGTAGTGAATGTAGTACCCTTCCGCGAACCCGCCGCCCGCGCCGGCGAGCTCGAGCGCGGGCGCGGCCCGCGTGCGGAACTCCTCCTCGATCGCGTACGCGAAGCGCGGCGAGCGCTCGTTCTCGTGGTAGGTCGCGTAGGCGGCAAGCCCGATGCCCCAGTTCTTGTAGCCGTACCAGCCGTTGTGGAAGACGTGGGTCTCGGAGTCGACGTTGGCATCGACGGTGGCGTTGATGTACGTGAAGAGCTCGGCGGCCTCCTCGGGCGTCCAGTCCTCCCGGCAGAGGTCGAAGACGACGGCCGTGCAGGCGAGGTCGGCGCCGAACGGCGTGTGGCCTTTCTTCACCCCGCCGCGCACGAGCGCGAGCGCGCGTTCGACCGCCTTGCGGCCGAGCGCGCGGTCGTTCTCGATGGCCGCGACGAGGCCCATCGAGAAGAGCTTGGAATGATCGTCGGCGTCCTGGTTGCGCGCCACGTCTGCGACGCGCGCATAGGCATCCTCGCGTTCGCGCGAGAGCGCGACAAGCCGCTCGCGCGAGCCGAAGAGGCGCGGGTGCTCCTTGGGAACGGCGTGCCGAATGGTCGAGGTCAGCTCGGCCGTGAAGCACAGGGCCGTGAATGCGGCGGCGAGAATCGGCATGGGCGTTTCTCCCTGTCGCCGGCGTTTCAGTGTTTCTTGCCGGCGTTCGGTTTCCAGAGCTCGATCGGCAACGACACGCCCGCGGGCCTGAAGGGCAGCGCGACCCTGGCGCCGGTCCCCGCGGACTTGTAGCCGGCGTAGAGGGCTTCCATGACGGCGCGGCCGTCCTCGCCGGTCGCCTGCGGCGTCTCCAGGCCGCGCGCGCAGCGCGCGAAGTGGCGCATTTCCTGCGGGAAGCCGTAGTTCCAGAGCTCCTCGAACACGGGGTAGGTCCAGCCCTTCGTAGTGGGGGCCTTCTCGACCGCGTAGCCGTAGCCGTACTCGCTGTACGTGGGGAGCGCGTTGCCCATGTGGAGATCGGCGTAGGTGACGCCGCCCTCGCCGTAGACCTCGATGCGGTCCTCCATGCCGCCGCGCCGCGCCCAACTGTTCTCGACGAGCCCCACGGCGCCGCCCTCGAACTCGAGGACGCACAGGGAATCGTCCTCGCCTTCCGTCTTGTCGCCGTGGACATGCGTCGCCATGTGGCAGTAGACGCTTGTGATCGGCGCGCGGTCGAAGAACCAGCGGCAGAACGCGATGCCGTGGCAGCCCATGTCCATGAAGACGCCGCCGCCCGAGCGCGAGACGTCCCAGAACCAGTCGGCGTGCGGCCCGAAGTGCTTCTCGCATTGCTTGACGAGGTAGACCTTGCCGAAGGCGCCCTCGAGCGCCATCTGTCTGGCCTTGACGTACTTGGGCGTGAAGAAGAGCTCCTCGGCGTACATGAGGAGGACGCCCTTCGCCGTGCACGCCTCGAGCATGCGGTCGGCCTCCTCGAGCGTCATGGAGAACGGCTTCTCGCAGACGACGTGCTTGCCCGCGTTCGCGGCGTCGATCGTCATCCGGCAGTGGAGATTATTGGGCGCGGCGATCGTGATCATCTCGATGTCGCGCTCCGCGAGCATCCGCCGGTAGTCGGTGAAGACGCGCGGTATGCCGTACCGGGCGGCGAGGGCCTCGGCGTGGGCCTTCGCCGGCGAGGCCACGGCGACGACCTCGGCCGCATCCGGCACCGTGCGCAGCGATGCCGCGTGAATCTCTCCCTGGAACTGCGAACCGATGATTCCGACCTTGACCGGGTCCGGCATGGCGGGGCTCCTTGCGCTCGGCGCGGCGACGGCCTTCAGCATAACCGACGCGGAATGCGCGTGCCAGGCGGCCGGCAGGGGAGGGCGAGGGGCAGCGCGCGCGAGGACTGCGAACGCCGCGCCGCTGCCCGCCGCGTTCGGGGAAGACGGAAGAACGATGCCACAAAGGCACGAAGGCACCAAGAGTAAGCGGTCAATCGCCGTGCGCTCGGGGTGTACCCGAGACTCTTCATGCCTTCGTGGGTAACCGTCCTCCGTGACCGTTTGCAGGGTATCTCGAACGCGTGCGCATGCGGCCACCCTCGAATTGAACCTCTCGCGCGCTGGAAGTATGATTACCCGCTGCGCGCGTCGTGAATTCCTCTCGCGCGTTTGAAAGGAGCGGCCATGCACACCACGGAGTCGTTGGCCGAGACGCCGCCGCCCGGGAAGCGCCGGCGATGGCTGCGATGGACGATCGCCGGAGTGACCGCGGCGATCGCCGTCCTTTTTCTCCTGTACCTGCGGATCACGGCGCCCGTCATGAGCCGCGAGGAGATGCAGCCGCATTTCGACGCCGCGAAGAAGTACCTGACGGGGGCGGCGCCCGAGCGGCTTGCGCTCGGGGAGCGATACCTCGACATCCTCGCGCAGATGCGCGACGCGGCCGGCGACGTCGATGAAGAGACTCTGTACACGGAAGAAGGGGCCGCAACCCGGGAGGGACTGATCGCCTCGACACGCGAGAGCCTGGAGAAGCTTCGCGCGCTTTCCGCCGAGGGCCCCGGCGCCATCGAGTACAGAGAGCCCGGCAAGGAAGCCTATGACGGCTTGCTCTGGAGAAGCTGCGTGATGGTGCTTCGATCCGACGTCATGCAAGGTGTCGCCGCGAAGGACTTCGTCCGCGTGCATGACGACTTGCACGCGGCGTTCGCAGCGGGTGAGACGTTCGAGCATCGCGGTGCGGTTGTCCCTCGTCTCGTGGCAGGCAAGGTGCGGGCGGACGTGTGCGGACAGATCGTGCGGCTGCGGACATCGCTGCCCGAAGGGTCGATTCGCGAAATCTCGCGCATGCTGGCGGGTGTTGAGGAACGGATCCCGCCGCTTCAGGAATTCATGTGGGGAGAGATCGACCTTGCACGCTCGATGCTGGTGCTGAGCGCACCCGAGAAAGTGCCGGCGCTGATCAACCGCTCGGCGGTCAAGGGGGCCGGCCTCGTGCTTCAGCATCTGATCGAGTTGATGACCCTCGCCGCGAAACCTACTCACGAGGCCATGGTTGAACTGAAGCAATGCGAGCGGCGCCTGTTGCAGGAACAGTCCGGCCTGATCCCGTGGCCTTGGACCCAGCAGTGCCTGATAATGCTGCCGGCGTCCCACGCCGTTTACGGCCGGTTTGTCGGTACTCTGGCCACGCTGCGGGGGACACGTCTCGTCCTGGCGCTGGAGCTGTATGCGCGGGCAAAGGGCGCGTATCCCGAGAAGCTCGGCGTGCTCGTCCCGGAGTACATCGAGGCGCTTCCGCGCGATCCTTTCTCGGGCCAAGACTTCGGCTACATGCGGCGCGGGGATCTGTATGTGCTCTACAGCGTGGGCCCGAATCTCAAAGATGACATCACCGGCGTTGCAGCCGAATTGCACGTGACCGGGGAAGACGACATGCCATGGGAGATCCTCGAAACGCGTCTCGACCTCGTGATCTTCGGGACACCCGAAGAGGAGGAGTAGGGTCTTACGCACCGACGTCGTAGCAGTAGAGCTTGTCGTGGCAGCGCAGGTAGAGGCGCTTGTCGCAGATCACCGGGTGGGCCCAGATGTCCTGGGTCTGGGGGGGCTGGGGGAGGTCGAAGCGGCCGGCGAGCTCGCCGCCCGTCTCGGTCGGCTTGATGAGGGCGGCGATGCCCTCCTCGGTCAGGTAGTAGAGCCGGCCGTCGGCGAAGAGCGAGGCGCCCATGCCCGGGACGGCGGGAATGGCCGTGAGGGCTCCCGAGGGAATGTCGATGGAGTACAGGCCGCGCGCCTTGCCGCCGGCGGGGATATAGGCGCCGAAGAGGCGGTCGCCGGCGCGCACGAGGCCGCCGTGGACCGCCCAGCAGGAGTTCGACCAGACCTTCTCGGCGGGCACATCCTTGGCGCCGATGCGGACGCGGAAGAACTCGGCCTTCTCGGGAGTCGCGTTGCCCACGAAGACCGAGTCGCCGTAGAGAACGGGCGCCATCATGATGACGCTCTTCTCGACCGGCTGCGGCACCGTCCAGAGGAGCGCGCCCGTGTCGGCATCGACGCCGAAGACCGACGCCGAGGCGCAGCCTATGTACTGGCGCGAGTCTCCGCGCCGGACGAGAAGCGGCGCCGCGTACGTGGCGGTCTCGCCGGGAAGCGCGGGACTTGCCCAGCGCACTTCGCCGGTCTTCTTGTCGAGCGCGACGGCGAGCGCCTTCTCTCCGGCCGGCGTCACGAGGACGTGCGTCGAATCGACGATCATGTTGTCGGTGATGCCCCAGGTGATGTTCTTGGCGTCGAAGCGTTCGAGAACATCGACCGCCCAGCGCTCCGCGCCCGTCGCGGCATCGAGGCAGGCGACCCGGCCGTGGGTGTTGACGTGATACACGGCGTCGCCGTCGATGACGCAGGAGGCGCGCGCGCCGGGGTACGAGCCCTTCCATGACTTGCCGTTCGTGGTGCGCCACTTGCGGGCGCCGTCGACCGTGAAGGCGTGAATCGCCAGCTCGTCGCCGGCATCGCCGGTGATGTAGAGCATCCCGTTCGAGATCACGGGCGAGGAGTAGCCCTTGTCGATTCCCTCCGCGGTCCAGACGATGCGCGGCCCGCCCTCCGGCCAGCTCCGGAGGAGCCCCGTCTCGCGGCTCACGCTGTCCCGGAACGGGCCGCCGAACCGGGGCCAGCCGGGCTGCTCGGACGCGATGACCTCGAAATCGACGGCATCCGCGGCGCCGAGCGGGAACGCGGCGCACGCGAGCGCGAGCGCCGTGCAAAGGCGACAGCGATTCCTATATTGGCGATGCACGGGGGTCTCCTTCCTCAAGAGAGGATGCTCAAGGGTATCGCATGCGGCCGAGAGTGCGCAAGCGGCGTCGGTGCAACGATCGTGCTCTCGGAGCATGCCGGCGAAAGTTGACGCCCGGGAACCCGCGATGTACCCTGCGTAGTGTTCTTGGTTGGCGACTCTTGGTCCTCGAGAAAGAGGCCGGGGACCGCCATCCGGCGTCATGAGGCTGCGCCGGGAGCAACCGTCAGGAGAACGTCGAGTAATCAGGGAGATCGTCTTGGACAACTTCGAGTACATCGAGGAGCAGTGGGAAGAGTTCCAGCAGAGGAAATCGCGATGAAGGAATACCATACAGTGTCAGCCATCAGTTTCACCGCGACCACGATGTCCGTCCACATCGATGGCGTGGAGAGGGTTTTTGACCTGGCGGCGCTCTCCGAGAAGCTCGCAAAGGCGAGCGAGCAAGAACGCCGCGAATTCGAAATCTCTCCTGCCGGCTACGGCATTCACTGGCCGCGTATCGATGAGGATCTGTCCGTGGACGGCCTGCTCGGCGTGGTCCACGTCCCGGCGACGCAGCGGAAGACCGCATAGGCGTGGTCTGCATTCCGTCGCCGAGAGGTACGCCATGACGAGAACCACGAACTGCCGGCGCCGGCTGCTCGCCGCCGCGTGCGCGACCGGTCTTCTCGCCGCGGCGCGCGCGGCGGATCGCGGCTACGCCGTGGTCGTCTCGGAAACGACCCTCGCGGACGAGGGCTGGAAACGCGTGGCCGGCGAGCTGTGCGCGAAGCACGGCGCGATCGCGATCACCTACGGACCGAAGGTCGAGGAGGCGCTTCCCGAATTGCGCGCGCGCCTCCCGCGCCACGCCTGCTTCGTCGCGCGGCCCGAGGAGGCGACGCGCGAGTTCGTGGCGAAGGTGCACGCGCTCGCCCGCGCCCTTGACGACGATCCGTACGCGGATGTCCTCTGGGGGATTCTCACCGGCTACGATGCCGCGAACGCGCTTCGAATCGCCTCGTGCCGCGAGCCGCTCGTCGTTCGCAAGGCCGCCGCGGGCACCGAGATCGCGCTCGACATGTGCGAGGATGGCGTCTGGTACTGCGAGCTCGCGCAAGGCCGCATGGTGAAGAAGGAGAAGGGCGGCGCGCCGCAAGAGATGGCGGCCCCCGCCGACACGACGGAAGCGCTCGTCAAGGCGCTCACCGAGTACCGCGCCGAGCTCTTCGTCACCTCGGGGCACGCGACCGAGCGCGACTGGGCGATCGGCTACGGCTACCGGAACGGCTCCTTCAGGTGCGAGAAGGGCGTTCTCTACGGGCTCGACACGCGCGGCGCCAAGCACCCGATCCTGTCGCCGAACCCGAAGGTGTACATGCCCGCCGGCAACTGCCTCATGGGGCACATCGACGGCCCCGATGCGATGGCGCTCGCCTTCATGAACTCGGGCGGCGTCAACCAGATGCTCGGCTACACGGTGCCGACGTGGTACGGGTACGCCGGGTGGGGGTGCCTGGACTACTTCGTCGAGCAGCCGGGGCGCTTCACCTTCGCGGAGGCGTTCTTCGCGAACCACGCGGCGCTGATCCACAGGCTGACCGCGACCGAGAATCTCGGCGCCGGCGACAAGCGCGGCCTTCTCCACGACCGCGACACCGTGGCTTTCTACGGCGATCCGGCCTGGGAGGCGCGCATGGCGCCGCAGCCGTGCGCGTGGGAGCAGACGATCGAGGAGCGCGACGGCGTCTTCACGCTCCGGATCGCGCCGAAGCGCGGCGCGGCGTCGTTCGAGCCGATCAACAGGAACGGCTCCCAGCGCGGGGGCCGGCCGATCATCCAGTTCCTGCGGGCGCGCGTCAAGGACGTGCAGGTCCTCGAAGGCGCGGACCTGCGCCCCGTCGTCACGGACGACTTTGTTCTCGTCCCGAACCCGGGCGTCTGCGATCCCGCGAGGCGCTACCGGGTGGCGTTTCGCGCGACCGCAATCGCGGAGTAGACCGCGCGCCCGGCCGCTGCGTCATTTCGCCGGCGGCGGGGCGGGCTCTGCCGGCGGCGGCGGCGCGGGGTCCTTTGCCGGCTCTGCCGTGCTCGTCGCGACCGGCGCCGGCTTGCCGATCCAGCCCTTGGTCCACGTGTTGATCAGGCCCTTGCTGTTGAGAAACGCGTACGCGCCCCACAAGAGGAGGGCGATGACGATGATCGCCGGCCAGGGGCTGCGCTTCGGCGCGTAGGGATCCTTGAGGTCGCGCTTCGAGCCGGGGGGCAGCTTCGCTATGTTCGTCAAGGAGCCGCCGAAGCCCACGCTGACCCTGGCGCGGGTGTTCACGGCCCAGCCGTTGGCATCGAGGATCGGCCCGAGGTTGCGCTTCCTGAGCTTGAGCCAGGCGATCAGCATCGAGGGGCACGAAATGATGAGAACGATCGCAACGAGAATGAGCGGGAGCTGCCAGGCGGGCAGATCGACGAACTTGGTGAGCATCGTGGCCAGAAACGTGCCGATGGCGCCGATACCGACGCCCAAGGCGGCGATCGTGCCGACATCGAACTTCTTGGCGGGAGGGGGCGGGGCCTTGTCCGCCGTGGCGACGGCCGTCGCGGCGCCCTCGATCTTCGCCGTCGACGCCGCCTCCGCGGCGGCCGCGCGCTTGGCGACCTGCTCCTCGATCATGCGCACGAACTTCTTGTACGGCCCCCAGAATGCCTGCCTGACGCTGATGGGATTGTCGACGACCTTCGTCACGGTCGCATCCCAGTCGCGTCCCGCGCGATCGTAGAAGACGCCGTTCCGCCCGACCATGAGGTTGTCGGAGTCCCCGTTGGTGAAGGCGGCGACGATCTGGAGCTTCTCGCTCGTACCCTTGCGCACGCAGTCGCAGTACGCCAGATACGTCCCGGCCAGGCCCGCCATTGTCGCGTGCTTGGCCGGATCCTCGACCGTGACGCACAGATCGCAGCTCCGCTGGTCGAGGTACAGCGTGCCGGTCTGGAACACGGCCTTGTCGCGCCGCGAGTAGAAGTCGCGGAAGGAGACGAAGTTGTTGAGGAGCTTCAGGAAATCGCGGTGGTAGCGCACGAGGCGGTCGACCGCGGCAATGGCGTTGGACTCGGGCTCGAGTGCCTTGTCCTTGGCGACGAGCGCCGTGATCGCGTCCTTGCTCTTGCCCGCGAGAACCTCGCGCACGCGAGAGACGCCGAGCTTCTCGACCGCCGCCCCGGCCTTGGCGGCCTGCCAGGCCAGGTACGGCGCGAGCGTGGCCGTGAGCGCCGCCCAGTCGGCTTCGGTCAACGCGCTCTTGTCGCCGAGCAGCGGTTTCACGGCGTCGGTGCGGAGCTTCGCGAAGGCCGCCGCCCACGCGGGGTTCAGGCCCTCGCCGAGCGGCAGCGCCTTGCCGGGTTCGACGTGCGCGAGCGGCAGGCTTGCGATCTCCTCCGTCTCGGACGTGAGGTTCTTGTTCGCGAGGGCCGCGTAGCGGGCGTCATCGGGGTTCATCGCCGCCGCGGCGCGGCTGTCGAACGCGGCGAGGCGGCAGCGCGTGAAGTAATCGTCGACCTTCTCCGCAACAGCGCGGATCGCGGCGAGCGCGGCGCCGGTCGCGTCCTTGAGCGGGAGGATCGCCGCCGCGTCGGTCTCCCCCTTCTTCCACCAGTCGGAAAACGCCTGCGCCTCGGCGAAGAACCGGTCGGCCGCCGCCTGGGAGATGCCCGGCTTGCCGCCGCGGTCCGGCTCGCCGCCCATACACGCGATGATGTCCTCGATGACCGCCCGCGTGGGGGCGTCATCCGCCGACTCGGCGGGAATGATGCCGTCGCCGTTGAACTTCGTCTGGGCGAAGATTCTCGCCGTGTCGGTCGTGTCGTCCAGCGAGATCTCCTTGACGTTCGGCTTGCCGAGGTTCTTGAGGATCTGCGCGGCGGACGCCCGTATCTGCGCTCCCTCAGGAGTCGTGTCGTTGATCGCCGCGAGCGGGAGCGCCGCTGCGCCCTTGGCGAGGTCATCGGGATTCTTGAGCATCGCGCAGACCCACTTCGCCGCCGCGAGGATCTCGGGCGCGCGAATGCGGCCGTCCTTGTCGGTGTCGAGGAGATCGAGGGTCTTGGCGTCGAACTCGATGCCCTTGGTGGGGCAGGCGAGGGCGACCCAGAGCTTCTGATCGAGCTCGGCCAGGTGCGCGACATCGGCGCCGTTCTCCAGGCGGACCTGATCGAAACCGCCCGCGCGAAGAAATCTCCATGTGTGGCTCATGTAGACGCCCTCCTGTGCAGAACGTGGACGAAGCCCAGTGCGCATTCAACCGTCGGGGCTTCATGATATCGTGGTCCCGCGTGCGGCGCAACACCATGGAGGGCTTGCGTTTCGAGCCGCGCCGCCTTAGGCTGGACGGCATCGCCCGGCGAGGCGCCGGGTGCGAGGATGCGAACGACCACCCGAGACTCCGCTGAGGCGGAAGGAGGCAGCGATGTCGACACGCGCGAGGGATTTCGTGACGAGACGCGGTTTTCTGCAGGGCGGGGCCGCCGGCGCGGCGCTGCTTGCGGCGGGCTCGCCGCTTG
>JBFZCA010000422.1:0-7552 GCA_041308205.1 Planctomycetota bacterium
CGATCATGCCGTGCTTGGCGAGAAAGATCAGCTTCGGCACGGCGCCCCGGCACGCGGCGAGGTCGCGGGCGACCTTCTTGGCGAGCGGAAGCCCCGGGTCGTTGTAGTCGATCCACAGGAACGGCGGCAGCCCCAGCCGCTCGGCGGCCTTGCGGCCCCCGGCCGCCGACGTCAGCGCCGCGCCGAGCTCGGGATGGGTGTGCATCACGAACTTGTAGGGGATCAAGGCATGCATGACCGCCTCGACCGACGGGCGAATGTCCGGCCGGGGCGGGTCGATGCGCGCGTCGAGCAGGCGCTGCGCGATGTACGCGTCGGCCGCCTCGCGCGCGGGTCCCGGGATCCGCGCCGTCAGCAGCTCCCGCACCTTGGCGATATCGAGACGCAGCATGCCCTCGAGCGGCATCGTGCCCATCGCATAGCCGCTCGCCTTGACCCACAGCTCGCGGCGCGTCTTGACCGACGAGTTCCCGCCGCCCGCGATCACCATCGCGGGGTCGGCGCCCACCTCGCGGGAATAGCGCCACATCCGGCGCACGTCGCTGTGCATGACGGTCCTCCAGGACAGAGAAGAGGCGAATGTACCCGCTTGCGGAAGACGGGGCAAGAGCGGCGCGGCCCGCGCAGGGCCCGCCGCCCATGGACCCACGGCCCTCCGCCGACACGGCGGCTGTCCGGCCTGCGACGGTTTCTCGCAGAGAGCGCAGAGACCTTCGTTCGGCGCCCGGGCCGAACGCCGTCATTTCAGTCCGTGCACGATGTTGAACGGCGTGGCGCCCGAGACATCGGCGCGCTCCCGAAAGCGCCGCACGAGCGAGGCCACATCGCCGGCCGCGAAGCGCGCCCCCGCCAGCACGATCCTGAAATGACGCACGCCGAGCCGCGCCAGCGACTCGACCTTGGAGAAGATGCAGTACGGCCGCCGCGAATAGACCGTCACCAGGTCATCGCGCTGCGTCACGTGAAACAGCTCGTTCCGGCAGTCCTTCACGTCGTATCCGGACTTGGCCGCCGGCGCCGCCCGCGACACGAAGAGCGGCACGTAGGCGAACGCCACCACCTCGATGCGCGGCAGGAGCGGCGCCAGATCCTTGAGCGTCGCGGCATCGCCCTCCATCGGGAAGACCATGCGCTCGGCGCCGCGCTCGCGCAAGGCCGCCGCGGCCGCGTGGTTGTGCACGTAGAGAAACGGCCCGGTCTGGATGCGCGCGCCCGCGGGCACGAGGCCGAAGCCGCCCACGTTGTTGATCTCGAAGAGATTCACGCCCCACGCGTAGAGGGTACGCAGCTCGCGGCGCACTTTTTCCAGGCGCGGCGGCAGCGTCACGGGCGGCACCGTGATGCCGACCTTGGCCGGCAGCCTGGCGATCGCCGCCGGCGTGATCTCGTGCATCATCCGGTCGGTCAGAACAAGCATCACGCGGTCGACATCCCGCGGCACGGCCCGCGCCACGGCGAGGTCATCGGTCTGGAGCGTGAGCGTGCCGGCGACCTCCTCATCGCACGGCACCGTGAGGTCGCGGAGGAACGCGCGCGCCTTCACGCCGAGCACGTGCGCCTTGCGCTGCCACGGCGGAGCCTTCACATCCAGCCGCTGCGCGCCGCGCGCTTCGCGGTCGACCACGAACAGGAGGTCGCCCCGCTCGGTGCCGCGGGGAACGTTGAGCATCACGCGCTGCCGCGCGGCGGCGCTCCGGACTTCCTCCCGGCCGAGCCGCAGGCGCGATACGCGAAACCCCTTGCCGGTCTCGGTCTCCGCCGACTGCACCCTGAGTTTCTGCCCCACGGCCACGTCCGCCGCGAGCTGCACCTCCGCGTCCTCGCCGACCACGCGCCTCACCCGGCCCGCGAACGTCCCCGTGAAACCCGGAACGTCCGGGCACACCAGGCTCGTTGCCGGCGCGTTGCCCAGGAATCCGCGCGTCACGGGCCGGGTCTTCACGGCCCTGAGCATGGGGTTCACGTTCGCATCCGTGCGGTCGC
This sequence comes from Planctomycetota bacterium, assembly GCA_041308205.1. Lineage (GTDB taxonomy): Bacteria > Planctomycetota > UBA8108 > UBA8890 > UBA8898 > UBA8898. Next base: position 1,984 of record JBFZCA010000422.1, read on the forward strand.
GGATCGCGCGGTAGGCCGCCACCGTGGCGCGCACGTACGCGGGGTACTTCATGCGGCCCTCGATCTTCCAGGCCGCAACCGGCAGCGACCGCAGGAGATCGGCGCCGAGCGCGCACGAGAGGTCGGCCATGCTGAACGCGTATCGAGGCCTGCCCCGGACCAGGTAGGGCCGCCGGCAGGCCTGCGTGCACCAGCCGCGGTTGCCGCTGAGCCCGCCCAGGAAGCTGCTCGTCAGGCACAGCCCGGACATCGAGTAGCACAGCGAGCCGTGGACGAAGATCTCCAGGTCGATCGGGCTGTCGAGCGCGATCTCGCGCACCTCGAAGGCCGTGAGCTCGCGCGCCAGGATCACCCGCGCGAATCCGAAGCGCGCCGCCTCCCGCACCCCCTCGATGTTGTGCACGGTGAGCTGGGTGCTCGCGTGCAGCGTCAGCTCCGGGCAGGTCTCCTTGATCACCGCGGCCGCGCCGAGGTCCTGCACGATGACGCCGTGGGCGCCCTGCGCTCCGATGGCGGCGACGTACTGCGCGAGCTGCGGCAGTTCGTGCTCCTTGACCACGGTGTTGAGCGTCACGTACACCTTGACGCCCCTCTCGCGGCAGTACGCGATCCCGCGCGCCAGCTCATCCATGGTGAAGTTCGTGCCGCGCTGCCGCGCGTTGAGCGCCTTCAGGCCCACGTACACCGCGTCGGCGCCGGCCTCGACGGCCGCGATCAGACGCTCGGTATCCTGCGCCGGAGCAAGTATCTCGGGAGTCATTCCGTACCTCGGTCCTTGACGCCGTCAGTCTACCAGAAGGCCGCGGCGGGGGAAAGCGCCGGCGCCCCCTGGTGGCTTCGCGGCTCGCTCGTCTCTTATTCGCGCGGCTGCAAGCCGCGTCCGGGCAAGAAGGACGGACGATGCCACAAAGGCACGAAGACACGACGCATCAGCGGCGAATCACCGCGCACTCAGAATGCACCCGAGACCCTTCGTGTCTTCGTGGCCTCTTCCCTCATTCCGGTGCATCGGCCGAGGGCCGTCGATGCACGGGGCACGCGCGCCGCCGGCCTCAGTCCCCCGCCAGCTTCTCCCCCTGCGGCGTCACCCAGGAGATGTCGTCGAAGCCCACCTCGGCCTCGAGCGCGCCCGCCCTGACCGCGAGCCGGCGCTTGCTCTTGTTGATGCGCAGGACGCGGCACTTCTCGCCGAGCACGGGAACGTACACCTCGCTGTTGACCTTCAGGGCGCGCGCGATCGCGTCCCGCCGCTCCCCGAGCGGGGTCCTGGCCAGCATCGCCTCGACCGCCCGCTCGAGCGCCGCAACCTGCGGGAGGAACCGCGCCGGCGCGCTCTTGAGCTTCGGCACGATGGCGAGGATTTCCTCCCTGCACAGCGCGACCCTTCGCTCGATCTCGTCATCGGCCTCGCGGCCGGCCTGCGCCCTGGCCTCATCCGCGTCCTTGAGCTTGTCGGCAAGCGCGCTCTTCATCGCGGCGAGGCGCCGCCTGACCTTGTGGGCGCCGCGCCGTTCGGCCTCGACCGCGCGGCGCGCCTCCTCCATGCGCCGCATGACGACCTCCTGGGGCTCGGGATTCTTGATCGCGTCGCTGGCCGTCGCGATGAGCTCGGGCGCGAGCCCCAGCCTCTCGGCCACGAGCAGCGCGCACGACTGCCCGGGCGCGCCGAGCAGCACGCGATACGTCGGCGCGAGCGCCGCGGGATCGAACTCCATGGCCGCGTTGGCGACCTCCCGGTGCGTGTACGCGAACTGCTTCAGGATCCCCAGGTGCGTGCTCGCGAGCGTGTGCACGCCGCGGCCGCGAAGGTGGTCGAGCACGACCGCCCCGAGCGCGCCGCCTTCCAGCGGGTCCGTGCCGGCCCCGAGCTCATCGAGAATCGCAAGGTCGCCGCGCTCGGCCTCGTTGATCACCCGCACGATGTGCTGCATGTGCGCGGAGAACGTGCTGAGGCTCTGCTGCAGACTCTGCTCATCGCCCGCGTCGACGAAGATCCGCCCGTAGTACGGAATCCGCGCCGGCGGCGCGGCGGGGATGGGCAGGCCGCACGCCGCCATCACGGCGAGGAGCCCGACGGCCTTCAGCATCACGGTCTTCCCGCCCGTGTTCGGCCCTGTGACGATGAGCATCCGAACGTCCTTGCCGAGCTCGAGATCGAACGGCATCACCCTGCGGCGAATCGCCGCGAGGTCGGGCGCCCGCAGGTCGCCGGCGACATGGAAGAACACGAGCAGCGGGTGGCGCGCCCGCGAGACGGCAAGCACGTGGTCCGGCGCGATGGCCGGCACGCAGAACTCGTAGACCCGCACGAGCTCGCGCTTGGCATAGGTGAGGTCCGCCCACGCAACCAGGTCCTGCGCCGCGCGGATCTCGGGAGCCCGGGTGACGATGACGCGCGTCAGCTCGAGAAGGATGCGCGTTTCCTCGCGCCGCACGCTCTCGGCGGCATCGCCGAGCTCGTTGCCCTCGAGGACGATCTCCTGGGGCTCGACGTAGACCGTGGCGCCGCTCTGGGAATACCCGTGGATCACGCCCGGCAACTGCCCGCGGCACTCGTTTCTGACGGCGAGGACGTACCGGTCGTTGCGCATCGAGGGCTGCTCTTCCTGCAGGAAGCGCGCGACCGACGGGCGCCGCAGCATGGCGGCGATCTTCTCGCGCAGGCGCTCCCGGAGGACGCGCGCCCGCTCCCTGAGACCGGCGAGCTTCGGAGATGCGGCATCGCGCACGCGCCCGCGTGCATCGACGACATCCTCGACCCTGCCGGGCAGGTCCGCCGGCAGCGCCGCCGCCCCGATCCTGCGGTGAAGATGGGGGCAGCGCTCGGCGGCGCGCTCCCCGCACAGCTCCTTCAGACGCTCCGCGGCGCGAACGACGGCCGCGATGCCCGCGAGCTCATCGGCTTCGAGCGGCCGATGAAACGCGCGGGCGCGGTCAATGTCGGCGCAGGCATCGCGGAGGGAGCCCAGGGCGAGTCGAGCGCCGGCCTGCAGCAGCGCCGCCATCTCCTCGGTTTCCTTGAGCGCGGCCGCGGCGGACGGCGCGCTCGCATGCGGCGCAAGGGCGCGGGCGGCGGCGCGACCGAGGTCCGTCTGCGCGAAGGCGGCAAGCACATCGCGGACCTTGTCGAACTCCAGAACCGCAAGAGTGTGGGCATCCATGGGCGGCACCGCGCGCAAAGGACGCAATTGTCGTTCATTGCGTCCGGCCGCGCAAGACACGCCCCGCGCCCCGAGTGCGGGCGGCCGCCGTCACCCCTTCAGCAGCTCGTCGAACTTCTTGTTGATGACGTCCCTGAGCTCGCCGATCATCGCCTCGTCCTTGATCTGGCGCGCGGGCTGCGTCCCTTTCGCCGGCGCGGCACGCTCCGCGGCGGGAACCGGGTCCCCGCGCATTGCGGCATCGTCGCCATCGATCTCCGGCGCCTGTGCGCCTTCGAACGCCAGCACCGATTCCGCGGCGGCCTCTTCCTCGCCGGCGACATCGAGGCACTCCTCCGGCACGTACTCCTGCCCATCCGCAGGCGGCGCATCCGGCAGCGCGAGATCGTCTTCCATGGGTTCCGCATCGAGGGACTCGTCCGCGACGGGCGCCGGGTTTTCCGCGGCCGCCCGGCTCGTGATCCTCCGCCCGCGGCGCAAGACTCTCGCGATCGCGCCGGCCCAGAGCGCGAGCACCAGCAGCGTCACCCCGGCGACGCCCGCGATCACCCAGTCAACCGGGTCTCCCGTGAACGAACCCTTGCGCGCGCGATCCCAGCGGTTCGCCGCCATGCGCTTGAGGACTTCCCAGTCGCTGAACCCCGTCATCCCGACGGGAATGGCCGTGCCGGCGGCCTCGGCCGCGGCCTTGATGCCCGCGGCCTGGCGCTGGAACAGCTCCACGTTCTTGTCCGCATCGACAAGCTGCGCCTCGAGATTCCCCTTGGCGCCCGTCAGGGCGGCGATCTGCGCCTTCAACTCCGGAATCTGCGCCGCCTCGCGCTCGAGCTGCGCGTTCTTCGACTTGAGCTTCTTGCCCTCGGCGTCCAGGCTCTCGGCCAGCGAACGCATGCGGCCGGTCTCGGCGCGCGCCGATTCGGTCTTCGCCGTCTGGTCCGCGAGGGTGCGCGCGGCTTCCTCCGCGCCGACCCGCATCTTCTCCTCGAGATCGGCCGTCGCCTGCTTGAGCCCGGCGATGCGGCCGTTGCGTTCCTCGATGTCGTGCGCGAGCTCGTTGATCCGCTCGTTCAGCGTTTCGTAGCTCATCTCGAGGTCGTAGCTCTTCTCCTCGACGCGCTTGAGCGCGGCCGCCGACGCCGCAACCTCATCGGTTCGCTGCGCGAGCTCTTTGCCGGCCGTCTCGTATGCCCGCGTCAGCGAGGCAAGCGCGCTCTCGCGCGCCTTCAGCGTCTCCCCGAGCCGCGTCTTCTCGACCCACAGCGTGGCGCGCGCCGTCTCGCACTGCTGCCAGCGCTGGGTCAACAACTTGATCTCGTCATCCTTCCTGGCAAGCTCGGATTGCGAGCATCCGCACGCCCACGCCAGCACGACTCCCGCCCCCCACACGAGCCGCCGCGCACGCGCCACGCCGTGATTCCCCAGAGTCCTCATGTACGTTTCTCCCACCGGCGCCCTCGAATCCGAAAGCCCTTCCCTTCTCACGCGTACGGATCATCCCCATCCGCCATGGAAGTATACACTCCGCCCCGGACCGGGCAAGGCAGGCATCGGGCCATGTTCCCGTAACCCGGACGGACTCCCGTGCGCCCGCAGGCTACGCCGGCAAGACGCCCCTGCGGCCGGCCTGGCGCAGCTCGGCCGCCGCCTCGCCGTGCGCGCGCACCCACGCGCCGAGGTCAGGATGACGGCTCGGGCGCGTCGTGAACCCCACGAAGTCCTCGCCGAGGGCGCCCGCGGCCTCTTCCGGCGCGCGCGCGAGGCAGCACAGCACCGCGCCGCCCGGTTCGCGCGTCCAGAACTCGCCCGCGCCCAGCATGCGTTCCACGGCGTCCTCTCCGAGGGGCGCCCCGAGCAGCAGCACGCCCTCGTGCGACCGCGCTCGCTCCAGGAACGCCTCGAACGGCAGGAAACCGCCGCCCGGGGAGGACCGGCAGAGAAACTCCCACACGCGCGACCCGACCAGCGCGCCGATCTTGGCGGCATCCGGAACGGGCGCCTCGCGCGTCCAGAGGAGCAGGATGGCGCCCAGCACGGTAGGTCCCCGCACAAGCGGCAGATAATCGGCGGCGGCAAACGCATTCGGCCGCAGCCGCGCGGGAACGGCCCGAAAGAGCGCTCGCCGGCCGGCATCCAGCAGGAACCGTCCGGCCTCGCGGCGGAGCGCCGCGCTCTCGGCATCGATCTCCAGAAGAAAACCGCCGTGGTGAAGCAGCGCCGCGGCCGCGGGAACGCCGAAATACGCCCGCAGCGGACGCAGCGTCCGCCGCAGGAACATCGCCGCGTCATCGGCGGGCGCAAGCAACGCCTCCAGGAGCTTCGTGTAGGCTGCGCCGGAGGAATCCGCCCGCAACGGCGCGGGCGGTTCGGCCGCGGCGGCGGGAGCCGGCGGGCGCGCGGCCGGCTCGGCC
>JBFZCA010000423.1:0-20634 GCA_041308205.1 Planctomycetota bacterium
GGGTACGCGGTCTCGTACCTCTGCGGCACGATCGACCTGGGCGGCGATCCCGCTGCGTGGGCGCAGCGGAGCGGCGAGAACTTCACGCGGTTCGTGGGCGCGGACCAGGACGGGATCATGCTCAAGGGCAGCATTCACCCCAGCGTCGTGTTCTGGATGCTCACCTTCGCCGTGAACTTCTTCCTGATCTTCCGCGGGCTTGAAAAAGGCATCGAGAAGGTGTGCACGTGGGGGATCCCGCTCATGGCCCTGTGCGCCTTCATCGTGCTGGCCCGCGTCCTGACGCTCGGCACGCCGGACCCGGCGCAGCCCGACCGCAGCGTCATCAACGGGCTGGGGTTCATGTGGAATCCGAAGCCCGTCGCCGGCGACGAGCCCTGGTACGTCGTCCTGGCCAACCCGCAGGTGTGGATGAGCGCCGCGAGCCAGATCTTCTTCAGCCTGTCGGTCGGCTTCGGCGTGATCATCAACTATGCGAGCTACCTCCGGCGCAGGGACGACGTCGTGCTCTCGGGGCTCACGGCGAGCGCGACCAACGAGTTCTTCGAGGTCTGCCTGGGCGGCCTCATCACGATTCCGGCGGCCTTCGTCTTCCTGGGCGCCGCCATTCCCATGAGCTCGTCCTTCGACCTGGGATTCAAGACCCTGCCCGTCGTCTTCATGCACATGAAGTTCGGGAATTTCTTCGGGTTCCTGTGGTTCTTCATGCTGTTCCTGGCGGCCATCACGAGCTCGCTGTCGATGCTCCAGCCCGCCATCGCCTTCCTGGAGGAAGCGCTCGCGATCGGCCGGCGGGCGTCGGTCGCGATTCTGGGCCTGGCGACGGTCGTCGGCTCGCTCTTCGTGATCTACTTCAGCAAGGACCTCGCGGCGCTCGACACCATGGACTTCTGGGTGGGCACCGCCCTCATCTTCGTGCTCGCCACGTTCCAGGTGATTCTCTACGCCTGGGTGCTCGGAGTCGAGAAGGGCGCCGCGATCGCCGGGGAGGGCGCCGAGATGCGGCAGCCCCGCATCTTCAAGTTCGTCATAAAGTACGTGTCGCCGGTCTACCTGCTCGCGGTGTTCGTGATGTGGTGTTCGATGAAGCTCCCCGGCTACGTGAAGAATCTGGCCGGGGGAGGCGTTCCCCTGCTCACCGTGGGGATGATCGCCGGGCTCACGATCTTCCTGCTCCTCCTCATCAGCGTGGGCGGCAGGCGGTGGAAGGCGGAGACCCGGCCCGAACCGCGGCTCGACGACGTCGCGCCGCCGTCCCGGGAGGATGTGAAGGGCTGGGAGGACACGATATGACGCTCGGCGGCTGGCTGTTCATGCTCGGGTCGGTCGGGTTCGTCGTCACGCTCTGCGCGCTCTGCTTCTGGAAGGTGCTGAAGAGGCCGAGCACGGTCGAGCACCTGCAGTCGCCGCACACGATCATCACGGGGGATGAGGACACGTAGCGCCGCCCGCGATCAGTGCCGGCCGTGGGGTTTCCGGCAATCGTGGAGGAGATCCGGCCCGTCCCCGCGAGGCAGTGCGCCCGCCGGATGGTAGTGGACGTACACGCTGCGCACGCACTCGATCTCGTGCTTGATCGCCCGCTCGAGGCGCGAGGCGATGCGGTCGCCCTCGGCGATGCTCTGCGCGCCCTCGACGCCGATCGTCACGTTGATGACGAGGTACGGGCCGAACCGGTGGGCGTGCACTTCCTCCAGGTCCTTGATCTCGGGGATCGCGGCCGCGAGCTTCGCGATCCTGGCGGCAAGCATCCGGCTCGGCACCGCGTCCATGAGATCCGCCGAGGCCTCGCGGAGGATCCCGATGCCCGTCTTCAGAATCACCAGCGCCACGAGGGCGCCGGCGAGCGGGTCGACCCAGGGGTATCCCGCGCGGCCCAGGATGATGCCGATCGCGGCGCCGGTCGCCGAGAAGATGTCGTTACGGTGATCGTGGGCGAGGGCGGCCACCGCGGCGTTGCCGGTCTGCAGGCTGAGCCTGCGCGTGAAACCGGTCAGGAACACCTTGAGCACGATCGTGAAGATGGCGATCCAGAGCGCGATCTGCGCCGCGCCTTCCGATGCCGTGGCGCCCGACAAAATGTCGTAGGCGGCACTGGCCGAGCCCCAGAACACCGCGATGGCGGTCGTGAGCACGAAGGCGCCGACGATGATCGCGGCGATGGCCTCGAGCTGCGAGTGCCCGTAGGGGTGCTGCTCGTCGGCGGGTTTGCGGGCCTGGCGCATGAACGCCGCGACGACGAGGTAATAGGCGACATCGGAGGTCGAGTTGATGCCGTCGGCGAGAAGCGCCGGACTGTGCCCGGCGATGCCGATCCAGGTCTTGAGGGCCGCCAGGAGGGCGTTGCCCGCAAGGCCCGCGCGGATCGCGAGGGCGCTCTTTCGGTCGCGTTGCTCTTCCTGCATGCGTCGTGAATTCCCGCCGGGCTCGTCCGGCGCTACGTACAGTATCGGTCGGGCCGGCGCGCGATCAAGGCGCGGGGGCGTCCTGCGCGCAGAAAGGCGCGAATTCGGGGGGGATGCGCGTCGGCCTGCCGCTCGCGCGGTCGATGCACGCGTGCACCGTGTACCCCTCCGCCAGGACAACGCCGTCGCGCCTGACCTCGCAGTCCACGCGGCAGCGCACGCCCTGCGCCCAGGCGAGCCAGCCGGCGATCTGGAGCTCGTCCTCGTACTTCGCCGGTTTCTTGTACGCGACGTGCGCCTCGATCACGGGAAGCGCGAAGCCCTTGTGCTCGAGCTCGCCGTAGGGCAGCCCTATGTCCCGGAGGAGGACGCTGCGGATGCGCTCGAAATAGACCAGGTAGTGGGCGTAGTACACGACCCCCATCTGATCCGTCTCCGCGTACGGCACGCGGTACTGCATCGCCGCCTTGTGAAGCGCCATGAAAACCTCGCCGGGGACGGAGGCTATAGCCTACAGCCCGAAGTATACCCGCAATCGCCGCGCCGCGCTCTTGCCGATGGCGCCGCGGGGGGCGAGAATGGGGGCGTTGCGTCGACGTGCACCGTGTGCGGCGCGGGATTCGCCGCCGTATGCAGAGGATGCTTGAAAGGAGAACCATGCACGGGATCAAGAAGCTCATCGTGCTCGCCGCCTTCCTGGGCGCGGGCTTGTTCGCGGCCGGCGAGGCCGCGGCGCCGAAGGTCAAGGTGCTGCTTATCACCGGGCACGATGTCGTGCCGGCGCACCCGTGGCGCGAGACCACCCCGTACGACCGCGCGACGATCGAGGCATCGGGGAGGTTCGAGGTGACGGTGTGCGAGGACTCGGCGATCCTGGAAGCCTCGTCGCTCGGCCGCTACGACGTCATCGTCCTCAATTACGGCTTCTGGACCGCGCCGGATCTCTCGCCGGGCGCCAAGGAGAATCTCCTGAGCTACGTCAAGGGCGGCAAGGGCCTCGTACCGCTCCATTTCGCGTGCAGCGCCTACCAGGACTGGCCCGAGTACAAGAACCTCATCGGCCGCATCTGGAAGAAGGGCGAGGCCGGGCACGGGCCGCGGTCGACGTTCGCCAACAAGATCGTCGACGCCGAGCACCCGATCACGAAGGGCCTCGAGGACTTCGAGGCCGATGATGAGCTCTACGCGAAGCTCTCGGGCGATGCACCGATCAAGGTGCTCGTCACCGCGGACTCGGACTGGAGCAAGAAGACCGAGCCGCTCGTCTTCACGCACACGTACGGCCGGGGCCGCGTGGCGCAGGATCTCTACGGCCACGATGTGAAGGCGCGCAGCTCCTCGGCCTACAAGGTGCTTCTGTGCCGCTGCATCGAGTGGGCGGCGACAGGGAACGTGACGATTCCGGCCGGCGCCTTCGACGGGAAGTAGGTGCGGCGCGCGCGGTCGCGCGTGATGACACGTGGAGTGGCTTGAATCGACGATCGCGTGGCTTGCCGGGAGGCCCGACCACCCGCTCGGGCTCGCCTTCCTCTTCCTGTCGGCAGGCATCGAGTACGTGTGCCCCCCGTTCCCGGGCGACACGGTGGCGCTCGCGGGCGCGTGGTTCGTGGGACGGCACGGCTGGAGCCTGCCGCTCGTGTTCACAGCGGTGACGGCCGGAAGCATCGCCGGCGCGGCCCTTGATTTCCTGTTCGGCAGGAAGCTCCACGCCTGGCGCGAGGGCAAGGACCGCAAGGCCGACCGGGCCGTGGAGACGATCCTCAACGGCTTCACGCGCTGGGGGATCTGGCTCATCGCCGTGAATCGGTTCCTTCCCGGAATCCGCGCCTTCTTCTTCGTCGCGGCCGGCATGGCGGGCTTCAGGCTGATCCCGGTCCTGGCGATGGCGTTCGTGAGCGCGGTCATGTGGAACGTCCTCATCTTCGCGCTGGGGCTCTACGCCGCGAAGGAATGGGACCGGATGAAGGCCATCATCCAGAGCTACGAGTACGTCATGTGGGGCGTGATCATCGCCGGCGCCGCCGCGCTCCTGTGGCGATGGTGCAGGAAGCGGCGCGCGGCGGCCGAGTCCCGGTGAGGCGGCCCATGCAACTCCCCGCTCCCGAGGACGTGCTCCCGCGGGTTCTCGCGATCGGCGAGGAGTACGAGTTCGCGACGTTCCTGATCGGCGTGCGCCTGGGATGCGCGGACTCGCACGAAGAATGCTCGCGCGCCGGGCGGCCGCTCAAGGAGGCGCTCGGGGCGATGCTCGAGCGGCGCCTCTGGCCGGGCCGGACGGTCGACTTCCGGCGTCCCGAGCTCCAGATCCACATCGATGCCGCGACGGGCGCGGTCGCGGCCGTGCCCGCGCCGCTGTTCGTGGGCGGGCGGTACGCGAAGTTCGCGCGCACGATCTCGTCGACGCACTGGCACCACTTCGGCTGCGGCGGTCGCGGCTGCCCGGTGTGCGGCTTCAGGGGCCACTTCGCCGAGGGCAGCGTCGGGGAGCTTATCGGGCGCCCGCTGCTGGCGGCCGCGGGCGGCGAGGAGTACTACTTCCACGGCGCGGGCCGCGAGGACATCGACGTGCGAATGCTGGGGACCGGGCGGCCCTTCGTCGTGGAGATCGCCGCGCCGCACAGGCGCAGCCTTCCGTACGAGCGCCTCGCCGCGGAGATCAACGCGGCGGCGCGGACTCTGGCGGCGATCGCCGGCCCGCTGCGCCCGGCGACGGCGGCGATGGTGGGGGCGATCAAGGAAGCCGGGGGCGAGAAGACGTACCTTGCGACCGTGACGGCCGCGCGGGCGCTTCCCGGCGATGCCGCCGCGCGCGTGGGCGCCCTGACGGGCGTCGTCATCGCGCAGGAGACGCCGAGCCGCGTGCGCCACCGGCGCGCCGAGCTTGTCAGGAAGCGCGCCATCGCGGAGAGCTTCGCGACCGTGCTCGACGCCCGCTCCTTCATCTGGCAGGTGCGCGCGAGCGCGGGCACGTACATCAAGGAGCTTGCGAGCGGCGACGGCGGCCGCACGCGGCCGAGCCTGGCGGAAGCGCTGGGCGTGCCCGCGGTGATCGCCGACCTGGACGTCGCCGCGGTGCATTACCGGGCGCCGTGGGAGCCGGCGCCCGATGCGGGCGCCGGAACCTCGGGCGGCGGCGGCCGCGTTCTCTGAGGCTCCCCTTCGCGGCCCCTACACGCAGCGCGAGCAGAAACGGCGGGCGGGATTGACGGCGAGCTCGCGCCAGGGGATCTCCATGAAGCAGTGCTCGCAGTAGCCGAAGCGCGCTTCCTGCTCCTTGAGGCGTTTCAAGGCCGCATCGACCTCCCTGAGCTCGCCGGCGAGCGCCGCCTGTATCGGGCTGGGTTTCTTCTTGACGGGCTTGGCCGCGGCGTTCTTGGCGCCCTTCTTGGCGGGGGCTTTCTTGGCGGGCGGATTCTTCGTCTTCTTGCCGGTCGCCTCGGCGAGATCGTCCTTCTTCTTCTGCAGCAGCCGGCGGATCTCTTCCATCTGCATGTTGTCGAGCGGCATCGCATCACTCCTTCAGGTCGAATGCTGTCGTTTACGCTCCTGCGTCCTGCGATCGCGCGCGGCGTCCCTGCCCATCAATGCGCGTGCCTGTCCGATCGCTGGACTATGTCCACGAGCTCCGCCGCCGAGCGGGCGCCGCACAGATCCTCGGCGAATGTCGGCCGCGAGGCCAGGTGCGCGAGGCGTGCCAGCAGCTTGAGCTGCTCGGGTCGTTCATCCTCGCGGCCCGCGAGCAGGAAGACGACGGAGACTTTCCGATTGTCGATGGCATCGAAATTGATCGCCTCGGCGAGGGTCGCGAGCGCGACGACATCGTGGGGCAGGCCGGTCGCCGTGAGATGCGGGACGGCGACGCCGTTCCCGATGCCGGTGCTTGCCTCCCGTTCGCGCTTGAGCACGCGCTTGAGCGCCGCCTCGGCGTCGAATTCGGCATGACAGCGGGCGATGCCCGCGGTCAGGATCTTGAGCATCTGCTTCTTGTCCCTGACGTGCAGGTTGGGCCACACGAGGGCTTCGTGGATGTGGTCGCCGAGCGGCCCGAAGCGGCGCTCGTGCGACACGCGCGTGTGAAATTCCCGCAGCGCGCCGGTGAAGGCCTTGCGGCCCAGGGCGTCGAGCGCATCCGCAAGGAGTTGAAACTCGCGGCCCGCAAGCTCGTGCTCCGAGGCGACCCGCAGGAAACGGACGGCCTCGGGCATGCTGCGGACGAGCTTGAGCACCTCGGTCGCCAGGCGGTCGGTGAGATCGGTGAGCGACGCCGGCGGCACGCCGAGCACTTTGGCGATGTCGCGCAGGCGCGGGAGCGTGGGGGGCGGCAGCGTGCCGCGTTCAACCTGGCTCAGGTACGCGGGCGAAACGCCCACGTCCTTGGCGAGGCGCCGCAGGCTGATGCCGGCGGCCGTCCGGATCGTGCGCAGCGTGTAACCGAAGTGCATAGACCTTTCGAGGATCTCGCCGCGTGTGCGGCGGCGCCGGCGCCGCGCGCATCACGTTCGCGGTGGCGGGAGGCCCGTCCCTCGCGCCCTGCCTGAGGTACTACGTATCGACCGTTGTATGCGCAACGGGCCTCCTCCCCGCGGTCGGGGCGGGGGCCTCGGTGGTTTTCTGCACTGGCAGAGCCCTGCGCAGGCTCCGACACCCCAAGAGAATAGCGTCCGGGCCGCGTGGTGTCAAGTACTGAGTTGACAAGATTTTATCGGCGCATGCGGGGGTCCTGCGGGGTCCTCCGCATGCGGGGATCCCCCGCGCCCCCGGCGGTCGCGGGGTATGGCCGCGCGCGGCCGCGTCGCATACGATGAGGGTGCGTCGCGCGCGGCCGGCCCGCGCCGCGCGGCGCCTGAACGATTTCCCGCGGCTCTGCCGCCTGTGACACAAGGAGGATGCCAATGACTCGCATGATGCGTCGCCGTAGGTTTCTGAAACATGCCGGCGCCCTGGCAGGCGCGACCGTGCTGCCCGCCGGGACGATCGCGGGGGCGCAGGCGAACTCCGCCGTCGCGCTCGGCCTGATCGGCTGCGGCGGCCGCGGCCTGTGGGTCGCGGACATCTTCACCGGGAAGACGAACGCCCGCATCGCGGCGGTGCACGATCTGTTCGATGACCGCCTGGACAACGCCGTGCGGAAGTTCAAGATTCCGGACGGCAAGCGCTTCAAGGGCCTCCAGGCCTACAAGGATCTCATGGGCGCCGGGATTGAGGGCGTCCTCATCGAGAGCCCGCCGTACTGCCATCCCGAGCAGGGCCTGGCGGCCGTCGAGGCGGGCGTCAACGTCTTCATGGCCAAGCCGGTCGCCGTCGATGTGCCCGGCTGCGCCATGGTCGCGCGCGGCGCGGCGCTCGCCAAGGGCAAGGCGAGCTACGTCGTCGACTTCCAGACGCGCGCGCACGAGCTGTACAAGGAGGCGATCGCGCGCGTCCGCGCGGGCGCGATCGGACAGCCCGTGTGCGGCCAGATCTACTATCACGCCGGGAGGCTCGGCCGCCAGGCGGTGGCCGGCGCATCGGCCGAGGAGAACCGTATTCGCGAGTGGGTGTACGACAAGGCGCTCTCGGGCGACATCATCGTCGAGCAGAACATCCACGTGCTCGATGTCTGCAACTGGATCCTGGGTTCCCGCCCCCTCGCGGCCTACGGCATCGGGGGCAGGAAGGCGCGCGTCGACGTGGGCGACTGCTGGGATCATTTCATCGTCGCCTACCAGTACCCGAACGACGTCAAGATCAGCTTCAGCTCGAACCAGTTCGCGAAGGGCTACGGCGACCTGTGCGCCCGCGTGTACGGCAGCGAGGGCACGATCGACACCCACTACGACGGCACCGTGACGATCACCGGCGACCACGCCTGGCAGGGAGGCTCGACGCAGGGCCTGTACTACTCGGGCGCGCTGGCCAACGCGCACGGTTTCATCGAGAGCATCGAAAGCGGGAAGTTCCTCAACAACGGGGAGGAGGCGGCGCAGAGCACGCAGACCTGCGTGCTGGGGCGCACGGCGGCGTACCGCCGGAAGGAGACGACCTGGGACGAGGTCCAGGCGGCGAACGAGGCGCTGGACTTGAAGATCGGGTTGTAGCGCCGTTCCCCCGAACCCCCTCGCCGGCCGCAGCCGGCTGCGGAACCCGGCGCCCATGGTTCCGCTAATGCGGCGCGGCCCGTTTCCCGGGCGCGCCGGGGCTCCCTCCGGCATGCCCCGGCGGCGTTCCGGGGCGCGGACCGGGTCGGGGTCAACCCCCGGCCGCGCGGGGCCGATTCTTTGTACGTAGAGCGCGGTCGTCTCCGCGTCGGGTGCGCCGCGGCGGCGTCGGTGCCGCCGTCGCGCGCGAACGCGGAGATCCGCACAACAGAGAGAATCGGGATGCTCATGGGAAGTCTGCTTGTGCTGCTTGTGTTGTCCGGCGCCGCCGATGGCGGCCGGTACGGCGACCTCGGACCGGTGCGGGTGCGGATCGCGTGTGCCGAGGTCACGAACGTGTACCTCGAGAACGAGTTTCCCGGCCGGTTTCGCGAGCCGTCGATGATGCTCCTCCTCGAGAATACGGGCGCGGAGCGCGCGCGCATCGCCTGCCGCGGCGAGGTCGTCGACCTCCGCGGCAACCGGCGGGCCGTCCGGCCGGCCGAGAGCGTCGTGGAAGTCGCTCCCGGCGGGAAGGCGCGCGTTGCGTTCACGACCGACCCCGCCCGCGGCGTGTTCACGCTGCGCGTGACGCTGCGCGGCGAGGGCGTGCTCGCCGGCCTCGGCGAGAAGGAATTCACGAGCGAATTCGCCGTGGCGCCGCCGGTGAGTCCGCAGGTGGTGTCCGATGCGTTCTTCCGCGTCGAGGGCGATCGGCTCTGGCGTCCGTACACGGCGGAGGTGTGCCGGCGGCTCGGCGCCAAGGTCGCCTGGGTGCCCGTCGCATGCCAGACGTCGCAGGAGCTCTTCGACGGCTGGGCGACCGCGGCGCGGCAGCGCGGACTGACGCTGATGCCCGTGTGCGGCGCCGATGCGCTGGGCGCAGCGGCGCCGGATGCCCTGGCGACCCGCAGCGCCGAGAAAGCGTCCGCCGGCACGCGGGTCGCGTGGAATCGGTGCGCGTTCGTGCTGCCGCCGGACGAGCAGCGGACGGCGGTGCTCGCAGACGCGGCGCGGCAGACGCTGCAGGGCTACACGCTCTGCGGCGAGGTGACGCAGCTGGAGTATCTGCTCGCCCGCGCCGAGCAGGGCGACGCGAAGAAACTCATCGAGCTGGGATTCATGCTGGGCGCCGGGGACGGCGCGGCGCTTCCCCAGGATCCCTACTTCCTGCGCATGCTCGACCGCTGCGCGGAGATCGCGAGAACGCACGGCACGCGGGTCTCCCTGTACGGATTCGCGCCCTCGGGGACGTACGGCGGCGAAGCCGCCTCGCTCGTCGCCGGGTACACGCAGGCGGCGCTCGCGGGTTTCCACGCGGTGAACGCGCGCGGGCCGGGCGGCATCATGGAGTCCCCCGGCAGCGCACGCTTCGCGCTCGGCCATGTGCACGGCGTGCTCGCGCATTTCCTGCGCGGCAGGGTGCCGGTCGTCGACCTGTGGCCTCACCACACGCTGCTCACCGGGTGCGTGTTCGCCCGTCCCGATGCCCGGCCCAAGGATGAAGTCAGGGCCGCGGTGCTCGGGGCCCGCGACGCGGACGAACTGGGCCCGCAGGACGACCTGAAGGTCGCCGTGCTCTTCAGCCGCGCCGCGCGCGGCGGGGACTCGAGCGAGATCGTGATTCTGAAGGGCGGCGACTGCGCCGCCTACGATCTCTCGGGCAACGCGGTCGGCGTGCGGCGCGACGATGCGCTCGTGCTCCCGTTCGGCGAGGAGCCGGTCTTCGTCACGACGCGGAGCCTCGGCACGACCGAGTTCGCCGGGAAGATCCGCCACGCGCAGGTGCGCGGCCTCGATCTCTTTCACTGCGCGGTCATGCCGCTTGCGCGTCCCGCGCTCGAGCTTCCCGACGTGCGGCTGTTCATGGACAACAGCGACACGCGGCCGCTCGAGGGCATCGTCAGGGTCCAGAGCGAGGGCTGGGAGGCGGAGTCCGAGGGCGGCACGCGCTTCGCGCTCAAGGCGGGCGAGGTCGCCGAGCTCAAGGTGGCCATGAGGAAGATCGCCCGCAGGAGCGACGGCATTCACCCGTTCCGCATCAAGGTCGAGTCGCGCTTCGGCGCCCGCGAGTGGGAGCTCATGGTCCCTTCGGCGCTCGTGTGGTCCGCGAGCGGGAAAGTGGACGGGAAGGTCGATGAATGGGAGCGCCTGGCAGGCCTTCCGCTGTCGCCGCCGCGCGCGGGGGCGGAGCCTTCCGGCGGCGAGCCTCCCGCGCAGGGCGTGCTGTGGGCGAGCTACGACCGCGGAGCCGTGTACTTCGCGTGCAGGATCGACGGGGCGAACGCCGCGACCGCGTGGAACGGGGATGCGTCGCCGGCGGGCCTGCGCGCGGCGTGCGCCGGTTTCGCGGTCCAGGTGGCCCTCGGCTCGGGGACGCGGAGCGCGGATTGCCCGCACAAGCCCGGTGACCCGTGGTACTGGAAGGGCCTGATCAGGGACACCGATCACCTCTTCCTCATCGCGCCGCAGGCCGACGGGGACGCGCGCGTCCTCTGCCTGCACGAACCGTCGATGGTCTGGGGCGAGACGTTTCTGCGCGGGGCGGCGCCGGTCGAGGGGGCGCGAGCCGTGGTGGCGCGCGGCCGCGACGGCGTCATCGTCGAAGCGTCCATCCCGCGCCGCGCAGTGTCGAGCTTCGACAACAACATGGCGACGGCGCGCATCGGCCTGGTCGTGCACGCCGGCGGCAGGACCTTGCAGCTCGGGGAGGCCTACGGACTGCCGTCCTACCTTGCATCGGGCGGCTCGTTCCTCCCGTCATCGCGCGCCGACCTGCTGCCGAATCTGATCTCGTGGGGCGTCGTGAGGTAGCCGCAGAAAAAACAAACGCGCGCGGCGTGTGACGGCCGCGCGCGTTCTTGCCCCGTTTTCCTCGCCTCACCCTCCTGTGGCCGCGGCGCCCATGCGCAGCATTGCGATACTGCTCGCGCGCGGGGACGCACGAGCCGCAGCCAGTAGTGTTGTCGATCTTGTCAGCGCGACCGCATCGTGCGATCGCCCGTCGCCTCCTGAATCTGGAACACCGCGGCGCGGACGGCATCGATCGCGAAGATCCTGCCGTCGCCGTCGCGTGCAATGCCTGCGCCGCCGGCGAGCGCCGGCCCGAAGCCCTTGGCGCCGTCGGAGACCGCGCTCAGCGTGCCGGCCGCCACATCGAGCGCGAGCACGGCCCCGTGCGTGAGCACGAGCGCGCCGTCGCCCGAGGGCACGATGCACATCGCGGAGCCCTGCGCCGCGGGCACCACGGCGAGCTGCACGAGCTGTCCCGATGTCGTGGCGCGCGCGATGACGCCGCCGGGCGCGGCGACGAGAATCTCGCCTCCCGCGCGCGCCACCGCCGTCAGATCGCCGAGCGCACCCTGCGCCACCGTCTCGCGGCGGCCGTTCTCCTTCTCGTACACGCGGAGGACCGCATCGCCGTCGGCGACGAGCAGCGTGTCGTTCGCATCGCAGAAGAGGGCGGCGGGCGCGCGCAATGTCGGGCCCGTGCCGATCGATCCGCCGGAAAGGACGCGGCGTGCGCCCGTCGCCAGCGCGACCGCGACGATGTTCTGGCTGCCCTTGCCGGCCAGGTAGGCGGTCGTCTCGTCCCGCACCGCGATGGCGCCGGCCTGCAGCGCGGGCGCGCCGTCGGCGCCCTTGCTGAGCAGCGTGCGGTTGCCGGTCAGGGTGTCGACGCGGTAGACATCGCCCTTGGCGCGCTCGACCACGTACAGCGCGCTCCCCGCGGCCGCAATGCCCTGGGGACGGCGCGGCTTGGGGCCGTCGCCCCACGCTCCGGCGAGGAGCGTGAAGCGGTCGCCCGTGGCCGGATCGAGGCCGAGGATCGCGGGCGTCGCCGGGTCGCTGAGCACGAGAGAGCCGCCGTGCGGGTCGGCTTCCAGATCGAAGACCGCGCCCGCCGCCGGCCCGGCGCCGTGCTGCGCGTCGGCAAGCACCGTGCGGTTGCCGCTCGGCAGCTCCACCAGGAGGATGACGGTCTCGGGCATCGCGCAGGCCACGGCCAGCGTGTCCTGGTCGATGAGGGCGATCGCGCCGGGATGCGTGAGGGCCGGACCGGCGCCGACGCCGGCGCCGCTCGCGACGGTCCGCGTGCCTTCCTCGTCGATGAGCACGATCGTGCCCTCGACCCAGTCGGCCACGAGCAGGGCGCCGTCCTGGAGCGCCGCGATGCCGCGCGGGGCCGTGAGGGCCGCCCCGCTGCCGAACTCGCCGTTCGTGACGACGAGCGCCTCGCCGCTGACGGGATTCATCCGCCACACCGCGCGGTTGCTCAGGGACGTGCAGAACGCGGCCTCGGGGCCCGTGCGGACGAACGCGAGGAAGACGGCGTTCTTCAACGTGAACGGACCGACCAGGTCGGCGCCGTTCTCGGACACGCTCATGAAGTTCGGAATGTAGACGGCGTCGATCATGCCGTCCCCGGCGTCGATGTCCCAGGCCGGGAAGGCGCGGATCGCCGGCGACGCGGCGGCGGCGGCGAAGATGCCGCGCTGCACATGGTCGCTGTAGATCGGCTCCCCGCGCGAGTCGAAGGCAATGCCGAGCGGCCCGTCGGGCGGCTCGTGCACCGTGCGCAGGAGCGACACCGCTGCCGCGCTGTCATTCGCCTGGCCGAGCGCATCGACCGCCCCCACGACGATGGTGTTCTCGCCGATGGCGAGGGCGACCGTGGCCTGGAAATGCCGCCGGTCGGCGGCAAGCTGCGCCGCGTTGCCGTTGACCGTCACGCCGGCGACGCCGTCGCCGTCCTCGGCCGTTCCCTCGATCGTGATCGTGGGCGCGGTCGTGATGCCGCCCAGGGGAAACAGGATCTCGACAACCGGCGCATCGGGGGGCGCGGTGTAGAGGAACCCATCAACGAGCGTCGCCTGGCCGTGGGGCGTGGCGACCGTCACGTCCACCGCGCCGATCGCCTGGCCGGCGGGCGTGGTGCCCGTGATCGTCGTCGCGTTCTGCACCGCCGCGTTCCGGAGCAGGTTGCCGCCGATGCGGGTTTCCGTGCCCGTCGCGGTGAAGTTGTCGCCCGTGATCGTGACCTGCGTGCCGCCCGTCACCGGGCCCGACACGGGCGCGATGGCGACGATGGTCGGCGGCGAGGGGGGCGGGAGGTACGTGAACGCGTCCGCGAGGGTCGCCGTCTCGGCGCCTTCGAAGCGCGTGACGGTCACGGCCACGAGGCCGGGCGCGGCGCCGGCCGGCGTCACGCAATAGAGCGTCTCGCTGTCGACCACGTTCGGGGAGGCGGTGGGATTGTCGCCGAACCGGACGGTCATGTCGGCCGGGGAGGTGAACCCCGCGCCCTTGAGCTCGACGGACGTCCCGCCGGCAAGCGGTCCCGATGCGGGGGTGACCGAGGCGAGGGCGAGCGGCGCGTAGTACAGGAACCCGTCGGCGAGCACGGCCTGGCCGTTGGATGACGTGACCGTGACGTCGACGCTGCCGGCCGCAGCGACCTCGGGCGTCACGCATACGATCGTGGCGCTGTCGGCGATCTCGGTGATGGACGCCGTCGCGGCGCCGAAACGGACCGTCGTGTCCTGGACCGTGGTGAATCCCGCGCCGCTGATCGTCACGGCCGTCCCGCCGGCCACCGGGCCGCTGTCGGGAACGACGTCGTCGATGCGCATGGACGCCAGGTACGTGAATCCGTTCGGGAGGCTCGCATCGCCGTTGGCGCAGAGCACCTGCACGGTCACGGGACCGGGCGCCGCGCCGGGCGGCGTCGTGCCGCGTACGGTCAAGCTGTCGATGACCTCGGTCCCGGCGAGCTCGCGGTCGCCGATGAGCACGCGCAGGTCGCCCGTGTACGTGAAGGCCGTCCCCGCGATCGTGATGACGGTGCCGCCCGCCAGAGGGCCGTGCGGCGGCGTCACCGACGTGATCGTGACCTCGCCCGCGGCGGGATCGAAGTACGTGAACCCGCCGGCCAGCACGCCCTCGCCGTAGGCGTTCGCGACCTTCACATCGACGCGTCCCGGCCGCGCCGCGGCGGGGGTCGTCGCGTTGATGCGGGCGCCGTCGCCCTGCACGTCCACGCCTGTTGCCTGGCCATCGCCGAAGAACACTTCCGCGCCGGGAGCGTCCGCGAAGCCCGTGCCCTCGATGACGACCGCCGTTCCTCCGCTCACGGGGCCGCGCGCGGGCGTGACCGACGCGACGGTCGGCGCCCCGACGTAGTTGAACGCTCCCACGAGCACGCCCGTGCCGAAGTAGTTGGTGATCTGCAGGTCGGCGAAACCCGCCTGCGCCGCGGGGGGAGTGACCGCGTTGATGATGCGGTCGTCCTGCACCTCGAACTGCGTCACCGGCGTGCCGCCGAGCATGATCGTCGTGCCGGCGGTGTCGGTGAAGTGGGCGCCGATGATCGTGATCGCGGTGCCGCCCGCACGCGGCCCTCGGGCGGGAGACACGGCCGTGATCACGGGCAGCGCGTAGAGGTACGCGTTCGCCAGCTTGTGCTCGCCGTCCTCGGTCTTCACGGTGACATCGACCGAGCCGGGGGCGTCGCCCGCGGGCGCGGTGACCTTCAGGGAGGTTGTCGAGGCATCGTCCCCGGCGAGGATCTGGGCCTGCTTCGCGCCGAAGAAGACCTGCGTCTTGTCGGGCGCCGCGAAATTCTTGCCGGTTATGTCCACGGTGTTGCCGCCCGCGAGGGGGCCGATCGCCGGGTTGACGGCGCTGATGCGCGGGAGCGAGTCGTCCGAGGCCCTGCGGAAGCGGCGGCTGTCGTCGCGCTGGCATCCGTATGCGACCGCGAGCACAAGTGCAAGCCACACTCCCGGTACCAGCCGAGCGGAGAAGGTTCTGCGTGCCATCATCGCGATTCCCCTGTCGATTGTCGCCATGCACGGATGCGGCGCAACAACGCACATGCACCCGCGCAGGACGACAACGCGGTCTCACCGGAGCTACTGGTAACGCAAGTCCTCGTCTAGTATTAACGTGTAAGAGCGATTGTATCGCCGGGGGGAATAAGAGTCAATCCGGCGCACTGGAGGCAACGTAAGCGGACGGTGCTCAAACAGTTGCGGAAGGGGCCGAGGGTTGCGGGTATGCCCGCGTTCTCGTTCCACGACCGGCGCCGGATGACATGCGCCGCCCGCCCCTCGCACTTGACGGCGGCGGCCCCCGGGGTGTACGGTCGAACCGACGTTGCCGGTTGGACCCGAAAGGAGGCTCGTGCGACAGGCTCGGCGTAGGTGTGACATGGCGCGGCGATGCACGGCGCCGGCCGGCCGGGAGCCGCGGTAGCCATGGTCGAGACGCTTGCGGTCGGCATTCCGGCGGCGGCCTTTCTCGCGCTGATGCTCGTGCGGCCCGCCTGGGGACTTGCCTTCTTCGTCCTCGCGCGCGGCGCGGCGGATGCCTTCTCCGATGTGCGCCTCGATGTCTTCGGCTCGGGCGTCAACCCGGCCTCGGCCCTCGGCGCGGCCGCGATCTGTGCGGCCGCCGTGCGCGCGCGCCGCCTCGACCGCGCCGATCTGCGCCTGTGCGGCCCCCTGGGCGTTCTCACGGCGGTCGTCGCGTTCGAGGCGGCGGCGGGGCTCGCGAGCTCCGGCGCCGTCCACGCGGGCGACGCGCTGCGCGAGATCCTGCGGTGCGCGTCGATCCTCGCCTTCTTCGCGCTCGTGCTTTCGCTGCCGTCCGCGCGCGAGCGGCGCACCGTGTACCTCGGGATTCTGGCCGCGATCGCGATGTGCGCCGTCTGGGGCGTCGCGCAGTACGCGGCCGGGTCGGGGACGTTCGAGGCCGTGAGCGGCGTCCGCCGCGCGCGCGGGCCGTTCGCGTATCCGAACACGCTGGCCTACGCGGCGCTCCTCGGCATCGTGCTCCTCGGCGGCGAGCTTCTCCACGGCGCGGCGGGGCGCGCGGGCCGGGGGATGCGCATCGCGGGCGCGGCCGCGCTGCTCGTCGTGCTCGCGCTCACGGCGAGCGTCACCGTGATCGCGCTCGCGTTCGTCGCGCTCGCGCTGTTCCTGATCGTCACGCGCAAGGCCGCGCTGCTCGCGGTCGGGGTCGTGCTCGTGCTCGCCGCCTGCCCGCTGCTCCTGCCGCGCCTGGCGATGCTGGCGGCGTCGGAGCCCTCGGTCGATCTCGCCGGCGGCCACGCGCGGAACACGCTGACGGCGCGCCTCGACATCTGGCGGGGGCTCCTCTCGGTCGCGCGCGAGCGGCCGGTCTGCGGGTGGGGGCTGAGAAGCGTGCCGCGCGTCAGCCCGGTCCACGACGAGATCCGCGGCGCCGGCAGCGAGCCGCACAACGATTTCCTGCTCTTTCTCGTCGAGGGCGGCGCGATCGGCCTTGCGGGCTTCATCGCGTTCCACCTGACCGCGCTGCGAATGCTCGCGCGCCGCGCCGCCGCCGCGCCCGATGGCGCGCGCAAGGGACGCCTGTTCGGGTTGTGGGTCATGTATGCCTGCATGCTCGCGGGGAGCCTCGGCAACAACCTGATGAGCTTCACGGCGCTGCTCGTGCTGTTCTGGGGAGCGGCGGGCGCGTGCGTGCGGGAGGACACCGAAAATCGAAACGAAGCGAAGCCTACAGCCTGAAGCCTGAAGCCTACAGCCTATAGCCTGCAGCCGCGTCCCGATACACCGCCTCGAGCTCCCGCGCGTACCTGTCCTCGCCGAAATCGCGCTCCGCGCCGCGCGCGGCCTCCCGTCCCATCCGCGCGGCCCGAGTGCGATCCGCGCACAACGTCGAGATCGCGCCCGCGAGCGCGCGCGCATCGCCGGGAGGGACGAGGAGGCCGTTGACGCCGTCCTTCACGATCTCGGGGATGCCGCCGATCAGGCTCGCCACGACCGGCGTTCCGTGCGCGAAGGCTTCCAGAATCGCCATGGGGCAGTTCTCGTACCAGCGCGATGGGAACGCGAGGGCCGTCGCTTCCGCGAGCGCGCGGGACTTAACATCGCCGTCCAGGAAACCGGGAAAGCGCGCGGGCACGCCGCACGCGCGCGCGTGCGCGGCGAGAGCCTCGCGCTCGGGCCCTTCGCCCGCAATGACGAGCGTTGCGCCGCGGGTGTCGGCCGCGGCCCACGCATCGATGAGGATTCGCGCGCCCTTCTCGGCCTGCAGGCGGCCCAGGAACAGGATGACCGGCGGCCGCGCCCTTCGCGCCCGCGCGCCCGGCGGAGGGGCCGGCGCGGCGTTGCGCACGATCGCGATCTTGCGGCGGGGGATGCCGGCCGCGATGGCCTGTGCGGCCATGAACGCGCTCGGCGCGATGAACGTGCGGATGCTGCTCCAGTAGCGGCGGTGCAGAAGCGCCTCGATGCAGCACACGAGCGACGCGAGCGCCGAACCCTTGACGCAGCGGAATCGGACCGCGTCGAGCGGCCCGTGCGCGATGCACGCGGTGCAGGGGCGGGAGCCGCTCCTCGCGGGCCTGAGCAGGACATAGCCCGGGCAGAAGAGCTTGTAGTCGTGGAGCGTCATCACGATCGGAATGCGGCGGCGCGTCAGGGATGGAATGATGCGCGGCGAGATGTGATGGTAGATGTTGTGCAGGTGAACGACATCGGGCCTGACCCTGCGGATGAAGCGCTCGAACGCCGGGACGACGTGTGCTCCCCACAGAATCCGGGCGAGCCCCGCGATGCGCCGGCGCGCGGAGCAGCGCGGGTCCGCAAGGTCGATGGGCGGCGCGTACGCCGCGGTGAGATCTGCCGTGAAGTTGCGCTCGGCGGCCTGTCCGAACGCCATCGCGTGGTGGCCGCGCTCGGCGAGGACGCGCAGCGTCTGCGCGACGACCGTGGTGACGCCGTCGCGCGGATAGAGGTACTTGTTGACCTGCAGGATGCGCACGGCTACGCCTCCCCCCGCACGAGGGCGGGCCGTCCGTCGAGACCGTCCGGCACGGGCAGGCCGAGGAGGGCGAGCGCCGTCGGCAGGACATCCTCGATCCGGAGCGGCTCGCGCGCGTCGCGCGGTGCGATGCCCCGCCCGCGTGCGATCCAGGCGCCGCGGCGGTCGTGGTGTCCGCCCGGCCAGTCCTCGGGCGTGAACCGGAGACAATCGCGGCCGAGAATGTGCGGCGAGACTTCGACGCCGCCGCCCGCAAGCTCGATGACGACGTGGGGGAAGCGCGCGCACTCGGGTCCCGTGTAGAGCTCCTCGCGCGCGTACAGCGCGGTGGCGAGCGGCGCGCCGTTGCGCGGGTCCCGCATGTCGCGCAGGAGCCGCACGACCTCGGCGCGCGTCTCCTCGTCCGCGGCGAAGATCCCCTGCGCGGCGAGCGGCGCGGCGAACGCCCTGCCGTCCGGCGCCGGCGCCGAGGCATCGATCTCCCGTTCGATGCGCGCCCTCGGGATGAGCCGCCGCAGGCGGTCGCGGCCGATGAGGCGGATGCCGATGTCGGAGATCGTACGCCTGAGCGAGGGCCGCAGCACGGCGAGGCCGTGGTCGGCGAGGAAACGGTTGGCGTAGAACTTGCCCTCCTCGCGCCTGAAGCCGTGGTCGGAGACGATGAGGAGGCGCTCGGCGCTGCCGGCGAGCTCGGCCGCGAAGGCATCGATCTCCTTGAAGGCGGGAAGAAGCGCGCGCCTGATCTCGGCGGCCGGGCCGGTCGCCGAGAGCGCGTCGCGGGGGTCGAGATAGCGGAACCAGAGATGGAACGCGCGGTCGAGCGCGACGAGGACGCAGAAGAAGACATCGACCGGCCGGGTCTCGAGAAGAAACCGCGCGGCGCGAATTCGCGCGCGCAGCACGGCGCACAGCCGCGCCGCCGCGCGCGGGTCGTGGAAGTCCTTCTTCTTGACGGCGATGTCGATCGTGTAGTCGGGCACCTTCGCGAGGAGCTCGGCGGCAAGCGGCGGCGGCCACGCGAAGCCCGGCGAGGCGGGCGACGGGCAGAGCATGCCCGCGACGGCGAA
The DNA here is from genome assembly GCA_041308205.1 of Planctomycetota bacterium. Lineage (GTDB taxonomy): Bacteria > Planctomycetota > UBA8108 > UBA8890 > UBA8898 > UBA8898. The sequence continues at coordinate 19,402 of JBFZCA010000423.1, forward strand.
GCCCGGCACCTGCGGGGCGGGGTGGCTCAGCGGCACGTTCAGGAGCCCGGTGCGGCCCTCGCCGGCGGCGAGGTAGTCCCAGAGCTGGCGGGCGCGGATGCACGTGCGGTCGAGAAGCTCCTCGCGGCCGCCGGCGCGGCGCGTGAAGCCGGCGATGCCGTGCCGGCCGGGGTTGACGCCCGTGACCATCGTCGTCCACGCCTGCGGCGTGTACGGCGGCATCGTGGAGAGAAGCGGCGCGGCGAATCCCTCGCCCCGGATGCGCACGAGCGCGGGGAGCGCGTCGGCGAGAGCGTCGATGCACTCCGGGAAGAGACCGTCGAGGCCGAGCACGGCGAGCTTCATTGCGCCTCCTCGCCGTGCGCGAGCACAAGGAGCCTGACGCCCCGCGCCGGCAGCGAGAAGGCGATGCCGTCATCGTCGAACGCGCACGGCTCGCCGCGCCCGCCCTCGAGGAACAGGCGCGCCCGCCAGCCGGGGCCGAGGCCGGGCCAGCGCCATCTGAGGTCCTTGGCGTAGCCGTCCTGGTTGGCCACGAGGATCGCCTTGCGCGCCCCGCGGTCGCGAACCGACAGGAGCACGTTGGCGGCGTGCTCGCCCGCGGCGGTCGCGAGCGACCAGGGCGGCGCGATGCGCTCGGCGGCAAGCAGCGCGCGCAGGAGGCGGAGCATCGCCTGCCCCCTGCCCTCGAAGGCGATCGTGTACACCCGGCCCGCGCCGGCATCGCGGCAGGCGACGCGGCAGTCGCCGCGCGCATCGCGGAACACGACGCGCGCGTCCGCGGGCGTGAGCCTCCTGAACGCGCGTCCCGCCGCATCGCCCGGAAGGCCGCCTTCGGGAACATCCGGCAGGACGACGTCGGTTCGGTCCTCATCGCCGTACGCCGCGCCCGCGAGCGCGGCGAGGTCGAGCGGCGCGCCCGCGGCGTCGCACCGCGCGGCCGCGTTGACGAGGAACACGATGCCGCCGCGGCGGGCATACTCCTCGAGTGCGGGCACGGTCTCGCGCTCCAGGCACGTGACGCCGCCGAGGACGCAGGCGCGGAAGGGCAACGGCGATGCCGCCCCGAGCTTGCCGGCGGCCGCCCGGAACATTGCCTCGGTGAGGACCTGCAGGGGAACGTGTGCATAGGTGAGCGCGGCGTACGCGGCGCGTCCGAGCAGCCGGTCGGTCGGGAGCACGCGGTGCGCGAGCTCGTTGGCGTAGGAATGCACGTAGGCGACCGCGGGCGCG
>JBFZCA010000424.1:0-18126 GCA_041308205.1 Planctomycetota bacterium
CGAGTGGGTCGGCCATCGTGATCGCGCCGTTGTCGTTGACATCGCCCGCATCGAGGCACGTGAGCGGCTTCTTGCTGCACGTCAGGTAGTTGATCAGGGACACCATGTCGGCGAGCTCGACCACGCCGTTCGCGTTGAAGTCGCCGCGGATGAAGCGGGGCGCCGGCGCCGCGAACGAGATCTCGGCCGGCGCCGAGACCGACGGCGGATAGCTGTAGCCGCCGAACACGGCGACGACGGCGGTCGGCGGGCTGCCGATCGAATCGCTGAACACGACGCTTCCCGACGCCGGCGCCTCTCCCTGCACGCCCATCTCGATGGCAAGGGCGCCGAAGTCCTCGCTCGCCGGGAGCGTGTACATGATGAACAGGTCGAGAATCACTCCCTGGGTCACGGCCGCCCACTCGCCCGGAACGCCGTCGATGGAGTCATGGAGCACGAACCCGCCGTTCATGTACAGGTTCGGCACCTCCGCCTGGGCGGCGTAATTCACGAGGTCGGCCGCCGTGTAGTAGTTGATCGTGTCGAACGAGGGCCGCCCGGGCACGAACGTGCCGGCCGTGTAGCTCGTGCCGGCGAACGTCGCCAGGTCGGGATGCTCGTACGCGTTCGCAATGAAGAACTTCTCGGCGCCGCTGTTCTGGCACAGGATGCCGAGAGACCACCCCTGCATGCCATCGACCGCCGTGCTGATCGCCACCTCGAGCGTGACCGCCGTCACCGCATCGGGCGAGGGCGGCAACACCGTTTCGGCGGGAAGCACCTCGAACACGATGTCCGCAGACGTCGCACCCCAGGCGACGCCGGCAACAACACACACCGCAAGCGACAAAGTCAGTCTGCCTTTCATGCCTTGCTCCTTTCTTGCCCCGTCAGCCATGACCCCCTGCGATCGCCTGACGCCGGCATGCCCCCCTTTCCTTCCGGGCCGGTGATCGCCGTGTACGCCCGCAAAGCAGCCGATCCAGCCGAGACGCGATGCGCAACATCCGTCCATCGCGGCGCCTCGTGCATCACGGCTTGCACAAAAAGTGTAAGCGCATGAGCCCGTCCTTCCAAATTAAAACCGAAAAGAATCTCATTCTCGCCGCCGCCGGCGCGCGAAGGCTCTCGCCGTTTCCCCACTCCTCCGCGAATTGAACGTTGCGTTCCCGCGTCCCCCGGTGTAGTCTGCATGCTGTGCCCGGCAAGCCGAACGCCGGTCAACGCCGGGGAACGCGGCAAAGCGCAGGCGGTTCTGAAGGGAGGCTGTCCACGATGGTCGCTTCCTATCGCGCGCTCTCTCTGAGTGTGTGCTTCTCGTGCGTCTTGGTCGGCTGCAGCGAGTCCGCGCACCATACAACGCTGTCCATAGTCATCGAGGGCGATCCGGCGATCACGTCCACGGTGGAGGAGATTCTGAAACAGAATCCCGAAATCGTTGCCACCGGCGCCAAGATGAAGTACTCGCTGATCGTCGTCAAACCCGATCCCCGCATGAACTACACGATCATGCAGATCGTTCCCGATAAGAGCGTGCGGTACGCAATCCGGGTCATCGAGCCGGATTCAGGCAAGGAGCTGACGGAGCTGAGCCGCGAGATCGGCCGCGCGCTTCGACGCGAACTCTCGCGTCGGGAGGAGCCGAAGACGCCGGAGGAATAGGCCGGGAGGCCGGCTGCCCGCCCCATCTCCCCCGGTTTCTTGTCCGGCAAGTGCTTGACATCTTTTATCACGCGATGTACTTTGCGTAATGTGTCGGAGCCGGCGAGGGTCGGTCCCCGCCGGGAAGTGCGAGCTCGGCGCACCGCCACGCGTAGCGGCATTCTTCGCTGCCATCGCCACGCGGAGGCTCCCTTGAACGTGAAGAAGGTCCTTTCCATCGCCGGGGCGATTGCGGGCGCGCTTTTGTACGCGGTGATCGTCGCCATCGCTTTCCTCGAGGTGCCATCGGCGCCGGGCCCGATCGAGCTCCTGATGCTGCTGGCCCTCACGCTCGTCATGGCTGCGGCGGGTGCCGCCGTGGGGTTCCTCCTCGGCTGCATTGTCAGCCTCCTCGGATGGCTGATCAGCCGGGGGCGCGGCGCGGGAGCATAGGGTCAACGGAGCTCGCAGCATGGACCCCGTCGCAAGAGAACACCGCAGCTCGAAGCGGCAGGCGCTGGCCGTGACCCTGCTGTGCGCCGCCGTCGCCGCGCTTCTCTGCGTCCTCATGGCCGGTTCCGGCGGCTACGCGCGAACGTACACGCGCACCGAGCCCCTGGTTTCGGATATTGCAGGCACGTACGTGCCTGCCGAGGAACTTCCGGTTCTCCCTTCCACGCAACCCGAGTACCGTGTCCCCCACCTGGTCCTCAACGCAGATGGCACCGTGCGGTTCGTCGACTTTGCCGTGAGCTTGGATCCTTCGGCCCTTCCCGGCAAGGACTTCCTCTCCGGCGAGGGCACGTGGCGCATCGTTCGCCGCGAAGACTACTGGGTCATCGGCTTGTCGTGCGGCAAGAGATCACTGACGTTCCATCTGTGCAATCAGAAATCCCCGTACGTGCTGCTCGACTACGTGGATGGAGAGCATGACACGGTGCGGCTCATGGTGAAACATGCGCCGGAAACGTGAGAAGAACGCTCCGGAAAGGAACGCTGCATGAAAACAACCTTGGCCGTTGCGGCAGCCGCGCTGCTCGTGACGCTCGGCGGCGGCTGTCAAATCGTCAACACGGGAACCGAGATCCGGACGGAGGAGCAGATGCTCCCCGTCTCCTTCGAGAACGCCGAGGCCGAGAAGGCGTTTGCCGCGATCATCTACGGCACCGAACGGGAAACCCACGTGATATCGCGGATCGGATGCCCGTCGGTCTCTCTGTTCTCGCGGACCGAAACCGTCGCGTTCAACGCGCACTGCAACGACTGCATCAGGGCGATGGACAAGGACTCGGACCTGCGCATCACCCAGAAGGAGGCTGAAGACCGCCATCGGCTTCTTGTCGAGCAAGGGAAGATCGAGGATCGCAGATAAGGAACCTGCGCCGCACGCGACGGATCTTGCGACACGGCGGCCTCGGGTCGCCGGCGTTCCCCTCTCCGGATCAGACGTTGCATTCCCCTACCCTCCGGTGTAGTCTGCATACCGTGCCCGGCAGGCCGAACGCCGGTCATCGCCGCGGAACGTGGCAAGGCCAAGGCGGGTCTGCATCGCTGCCATCGGCGCAACCGGCGCTCGGGGGAGGTCTTCCGAGATGAGACGACACGACGTGAAGCGCCATCGGCTGCTCTGTCTCGTCTTGCTCGGCACGGCCGCGTTCCCGCAGCTCGCCTGGGCGAATGCGGGGACGCCCCTCATGTGGGCCGCGGCGCTCCATCTCCTGTTCGGCAACGCCCTTATCGGGCTGGGGGAAGGGCTGCTGCTCGCCCGGATTTTCTCCGCCCCGCAGTGGACATGCGCTCTCGTGATGACCCTCGCCAACTACGTGTCGGCGTGGCTCGGCTTCCTCTTTCTGCAGCGCGACCTTGTGCCGATGGACCTGACGAACGCCTGGTTGTGGTTCTGGATTATGGTGGTCGCGACCTACGTCATGACGCTGGTCCTGGAGTGGCCGTTCGTCGCCTGGTGCCTTCGCCGCACACAAGGCTGGTTCCGGCGGAGCCTACGCGCCTCTCTCGTGGTTCAGAGTGCGTCGTACGTCCTCCTGTTCGGCTGGTACTGGATGGCAAGCGAGGCCTCGCTCTACACCAAGATGGACGTTGTCGAGGCAGCCGCGCTCTCGCTGCCGGAATCCGTGCTGGTCTACTACATCGACCCCGCGGACGGCGATGTCTACAGCCGGCGACTGGCCGGCGGGACGGAACACAAAGCCTTCGAGCTCGACTCGACGGGACGGAACGACCGACTGTTCGTCCGAGCGAGCACGGCGGATGCGGACTGCTGGGACCTGGTGGCGCGGCTCCAGAACCAGGATGACCGCGTGCCGCGCTTCGTGGTCGTAGCCACGAACATGCACGTCGAGGCGCCGCCGGACGTGCGCGGCACGCGCACCGACCCGCCCGATCACGAGGGCACATGGCTCAATTTCGGGCCAGCGCGGCAGCTCGGGACCGCGGGACGAGGCCAGTGGGAGTTCTGGGCCGGGTTCTGGCCGCTCGAGGGCCTTCAGGCCACGCACACGCCGACAGGCGAGCAGGTGCGGTTCTCCTACGAAACTCCCTTCGCGGCCTGGGCCATCCGAAACCTCGTGCATCTGCCAGCGGACAAGGCGCTGTTTCAACTCGGCAACGACCAGATCTGCGCGTTCGACCCGGCGACGCGGCGGGTGGCGCTGCTCTGGCGCGGGAGAGGCCCCGTGCCCGTGATCGCCCGGGAGGCGGCGGGCCGGCCGGGGGACGGCGCGGCGCCCGCGGAATGACCTGCGGCGGGCCGAGAAAGGAGATGAGACGTCATGTCGTGTGCCGAGAAGTGGTTGAAGTTCCTCCTCCGCCTCAACGGAATCCTCGCGATCATGGCCGTCGTTGCAGTCGTCATGCCCCACGCGTGGCTCGAATGGTGCGTCTCCAAGGTCGAGCCCGGCCTTCACGCGGGGTTCATCGTGGCGTACCTGGCTCGCAGCCTGTCCATGTTCTTCGTGCTCGTCGGCGTTTTCATGGTGATCTTCGCGTCGGATGTCGCTCGCTACCGCGTCCCCATCACCTGTGTCGCCATATGGGTGTTCCTGGCGATTCTGTGCTTCGGCTCGTATTCGTACGCACACTTGCCGGAGCTCGCGAAGCTCTGGTTCTTCTGGTTCGTGGTTGCAGACGCCTGCTGGAGCCTTCTATTCGCCGCGGCGATTCTCCTCTGCCAGCGGCGACTACGTCACGAAGCGGCCGCCGGCGCACGTCCGTGACGAGTCACGGGGCGTGCCCATCGCGTGCGCGCGCCGGCGCCGCGGAACCTCGGCAATGCGGCGGCGACCGCGAGCGGGCGGCGCCGGAGCTCGCCGTCCCGGAGGCGATACGCGGGAAGGCGACTTGACGCAGCCTGCCCGGGCGGCGCATGATGATCCCGATGCGAGGTGATCCGTGAATCCGAGAGTCAAGTCCGCCGCGCCGCGAGACGGCTGCCGGCTGGAGATGACCTCCACGAACGGCGAGATCGGGATCTCCGACTGCCGTCGCCTCATGTCGTTCGGGGTCTTCCGGGCGCTTCGCGATAGCGCCTGCCTCGCGTCCTTTCTCGCTCTTCCACGGGAGAAAACATGAAGGAGAGATGGCAGGGGTTCTGCCGCTTCGTGAGCGGCCTCCATCCCGTTCGCTTCGTGGCGCTCGGGTACGTCTCGTACGTCCTGTTCGGGTGGCTGCTCCTCTCCCTCCCGATCAGCCACGGCGCGGGCGCGGTCTCGCCCCTCGACGCGCTCTTCACTTCGACCTCCGCCGTCTCCACGACGGGGCTCGCGACGGTCAGCACGGGACGCGCCTTCAACGGCTTCGGGCAGCTCCTGATCCTGCTCCTGATCCAGATCGGCGGCCTCGGCTACATGACGTTCGGGTCTTTCGTCGTTCTCTCCCGCAGCGAGAGCCTGTCCCAACGGCGCCAGCAGATCGGCAAGGTCGTCTTCAGCATGCCGGAGGAGTTCAGGATCGACAAGTTCATACGGAGCGTCATCGTGTTCACGGTCGCGATCGAGGCGGCCGGCGCCGCCGCGCTCTTCTTCGTGTTCCGCCAGGCGGGAGTCGACAGCCCCCTCTGGTCATCGATCTTCCACAGCATCTCCGCCTTCTGCACGGCGGGCTTCGGCCTGTACGACGACAGCTTCGAGAAGCTGCGCGGCAGCGTCGCGGCGAACGTCATCCTCGGCGCCCTGAGCTACATCGGCGCCATCGGCTTCATCGTGCTCGTGGACGGCTGGCGCCGGATCATCGGGAAGACGCCGCACCTCACGCTCACAAGCCGCGTCATTCTCGTGACGACCGCATGGGTGAGCCTCGCGGCGACGGCGCTCTTCTACGTGGGAGAGCCGACGATCCAGAGCCTGCCTCCCTACGAACGCGCGACCGCCGCGGCGTTTCAGGTCATGACGTCCATCACCACCGTCGGCTTCAACACCATTCCGATCGGCGCGCTGTCGCAAGCATCCCTGTTCCTGATCATAATGCTGATGATCATCGGCGCATCCCCCGCCGGCACCGGCGGCGGGTTGAAGACGACGACCTTCTCGGCCATCTTCGCCATCATACGGAGCGCGATCCTCGGGCGGGAGAAGGTGACGTTCTGGGGCAAGGAGGTCCCCGAGGAGCGGATGCGCGTGGCGATCGCGAGCATCGGCTTCTACGCGGGCGCGCTCATCCTCGGCTGCTACCTGCTTGCGCTGGCCGAGACGCTGCCTTTCGAGAACCTGCTCTTCGAGGCAGCGTCGGCCCTGGGCACGGTGGGGCTCAGCACGGGCATCACCGCGCAACTGACGCCGCTCGGCAAGCTGATCCTGATCGGGCTCATGTTTCTGGGCCGTCTCGGGCCCCTGGCCTTCGGCATCGCCCTCTTCCTGCCGTCGGGCGCGAAGGACGACCGCAGCAAGGAGGATCTGGCGATATAGCGGACGGACGCGGCGTCGCGCCCGGCTCGACGCCGGGGTGCTGACGCCCGGCGGCCCTTGAAGCCGACAGGAGGATATATGCCGGTGATTTCGTGAGCGGTCAGCAGCCTTTCAAGATCGAACCGCTGAGGTGATCCGTGAATCCGAGAGTCAAGTCCGTCGCGCCGAGAGACGGCTACCGGCTGGAGATAACCTTCACGAACGGCGAGATCGGGATCTTCGACTGCAATCACCTCCTGTCATTCGGGGTCTTCCGGGCGCTTCGCGACGTCGCCTACTTTCGACGTGTTCGCGCCGAGCACGGCACCGTCGTCTGGCCCGACGAGCAGGATATCTGCCCCGACACGCTCTATCAGGATTCCGAGAAGCTCCCCGCGCCTGCCTGCGCCGCGCCCGGCTCGACGCCGGGGCGCTGACGGCCGGCGGCCCCCCCTACTTGCACCACCTGTCCACCCACTCGATGAGCGTGCGGTGCCAGAACTCGCTGTTCCGCGGCGCGGCGACGAAGTGGGATTCATCCGGGAAGTAGACGAGTTTCGAGGGAATGCCCCTGCGCTGCAGGGCGTTGAAGGCCGCGATCGACTCGGTCTCGACGCAGCGGTAGTCCTTGCCGCCGTGGAAGAGCAGCATGGGCGTCTTCCAGTTGCGCACGTAGCGCGACGGCGAGAACCGGTCGTAGTGCTCGGGTCGATCCCAGGGCGTCCCGCCCTGCTCGTACTCGGGAAACCAGAGCTCGTCGGTCGTGAAGTACGCCGTGAACTCGTCGAAGATCCCGTCGTGGTTGACCAGGCACGCGAACCTGTCCGGCGCGCGCCCCGCGATCCAGTTGACCATGTAGCCGCCGTACGACGCGCCCAGCGCGGCCATCCGGCGCTGATCGATGTACGGGCACCGCGTGAGCACGTACGCGAGCCCGTCCATGAGATCGTCGAACGGCCGATCCCCCCAGTGGCCCGTGATGGCCTCGCGGAAGGCGTCGCCGTAGCCCGTGCTGCCCCGAAAATCGATCGCCGCGACCACGTACCCCTGCGCCGGCAGGATCTGGAGATTCCAGCGGTAATGAAAGTGATCCTCCCACGACCCCTGCGGCCCGCCGTGAATGTAGTACGCGAGCGGGTACTTCTTCGCCGGGTCGAAGGGCACGGGCTTGAGAAGCCACCCGTGCAGCTTCACGCCCTCGCGGTTCTCGAACCACAGCTCCTCGGGCGCGCTCATGTCGATCGAGGCGAGCGCCGCATCGTTGACACCCGTCAGGCGCCGCGTCGCGCCGAGCCCGAGGTCGTGCGCGAAGAGCTCGGCCGGCGCCGTCAGGCTGTCCTGCAGGAAGTACAGGACCCCGTTCTTGAGCGCGAGCGCTTGATTGTAGTGCTCGCCGGCGATCTCCCGCGCCGCTCCCGAGGCAAGGTCGATCGCGAAAACCCGCGCGCGCGCCTCCTTGTCGCCGAGGCAATAGATCGTCGCGCCGTCGGGCGCCATCTGCAGGTCCGTCCACGAGACTTCGATCGCCTCGGTGAGGTTCGCCGTCGCACCCGTCGCCAGATCCATGCACATGAGCCTGAGCCGGTCGGCCTCGTAGCCGGGAACTCGCATGGCGAGGTAGTAGAGCGCCTTGCCGCCGGGCGCGAAGCACGGCTCGGTGTCCCAGGCTGGATTCGCGGCCGTGAGATTGCGCGCCGTCCGCGCCGCGATGTCGTACAGGAAGATGTCGAGGTTCGTCGTCCAGGCGCGATCGCGGCCGAGCTTCGTCGCGTACGCGATCGCCTTCGAATCCGGCGACCAGGCGTACTCGCCGGGCCCGCCGAAGGGCTCCTGGGGACAGTCGCCCGCGACGCCCGCCATGACATCGACGGGCGCCCCGCCCGCAACCGGCATCACGAAGACGTGGCTCCACTTGCCGTCCTCCCAGGCGTCCCAGTGCCGGACAAACAGCTCCTCGTACACCATGGCCGAGCACGGGTTCTCCTTCTTGGCGCGGTCGCGCGCGGCAACCTTCTCGAAGTCGGGCTCGTCGGCGTACACGGCGGCCGTGAACGAGAACCACGCGCCGTCGGGCGAGAGCTTCAAATTGGAGACGCCCGCCGGAAAGCGCGTGACCTGCGAGGCCTCGCCCCCGCCGAGCGGCAGCGCGAAGATCTGCGCCGAGCCGTTCCGGCTGCTCAGGAAGTACAGCGTCGCGCCGTCCGGCGCGAACACGGGGTTGTTGTCGGCCGCAGGATGCGCGGTCAGGCGGCGCGGCGCGCCGCCGTCCGACCCCACGATCCAGATGTCCGCGTTGCCGCGGTTCTCCTCCAGCGAGTAGTCGGTCGCGACGAACGCCACCTGCCTCCCGTCCGGCGAGGGCGCGGGCGACGCCAGCCGATCCATGCCGATCATGTCGTGGAACGTGAACGCGTGCCGCTCCGCGCCGAGCGCGGAAAGCCCCGCAAGCCATGCCGCCGCGACCAGTCTTCGCATCACAACCTCCTTCGCCGTCGCGCGCCCGCGCGGGGGCGCCGCGATCATAACTCCGCCTCCCACGCCCGCGCGTTCTCGCGGGCGTAGTCGCGGAAGGTGCGCGCCTTCCTGCCGGTCAGTTCCTCGACCGCGTTCGTCACTCCCGCCGCCTTGCCCGCCTTGATGTACGCGAAGAAGCTGAGCAGCATCTCCACGTTCCAGGCCGGCATGCCCTTCCTGAGCACGGCGCCGCGCGCAATCAGGGCCGGGACATCGAAGTACGTCACGGGCGCGCCGCGGGCCTCGCCGATGATCGCCGCCGCCTCGCCGCCGCTCAAGGCCTCCGGCCCCGTCAGATCGTACGCCCGCCCCGCGTGGCGCTCGGGATCGAGCAGCGCCGCCGCCGCGCACGCGGCCGCATCGCGCACATCGATGAAGCTCGTCTTCCCGTTGCCCTGCGGCAGGAAGATCGCGTCGGAGTTCACGATCATGCGGCCGTACGAATCCCGGAAGTTCTGCATGAAGCAGCTCGGGAGAAGCAGGGTCCACGGAATGCCGCTCGCGCGCACCACGGCATCGATGCCGCCATGGACGGCGCCGAGCTTGTACTCCGCGGTCTCCGACGCGCCCAGCACCGAGGACCGCACGATGTGCGCGATCCCCGTCTCCTTCGCCGCCGCGACGGCGTTCCCGGCGTACTCCGCCATGCGCTCCAGGAGCGGCGTCATCAGGAACAGGCGCTCGACGCCCTTGAACCCCTGGACGAGGGACGCGCGGTCGCCCAGATCGATCCGCGCCGCCTCGACGCCGTCCGCCGCCAGGCGAGCGGCGCTCTCGGCCGAGTGCGCCCCCGCGATCACGCGCGCGCCCTTGCCCGCAAGCTCCTTGATCAGCGCCGCGCCGATGTGTCCGCTCGCGCCGATCACGAATATCGTCGTACCCATGGAGCGTTCCATCAGGGCGCGCTCAGCGCGCGAAGCGCAGGGCCGTCGCCGCGACGCGCGCGCCCAGGTGCCGGGCGGTCGCACGATCGGCCGGCGGCGGGGCCGCATCGCTTCCCTGGTCGACGTTCGACTGCGCCATCGCGCCGAGGAACGCGCCCAGCCGGTTCAGGTCCTCGATGCTCGCCGTGCTCGCGTTGTTGCCGGGCAGGAGCCCAAGGCCGACCCACAGCATGCCGTGCTGCGCCGCGAAGATGGCAAGCTGGAGCAGCGTCGCGAGCTTGTCGCCGCTCTGGCTGCCCGAGTTCGTGAACCCGGCCGCGAGCTTGTCCTTCCACCGCTGCTCGGCCCAGAGCTTCGACGTCGCCTCCATGAACTTCTTGAACTCGGCCGAGGCGCTGCCCATGTACGTCGGGCAGCCGAAGATCAGCGCATCGGCCGCGTCGAGCTCGGCAATGCGCTTCTCGGCCTCCGCCGCCGGGATGAGCGCGGCCGTGACTCCGGCCACGCTCTTCGCGCCCTCCAGAACCGCGTTCGCAAGCGCCTCGGTGTGGCCGTATCGGCTGTGATACACGATGACGACTCGCGCCATGAGCAACTCCTTTCTCGGTGTGCCGCCGCGGCATGCGCCGCCGCCGGTGTGAACACAGATACACCGAAGTCGCCCTGCCCGCAAGCAACGGCGCCGCCGCGCCTCGCCCGCCGGTGAAATCCGCTACAGACTCGACGTGCGCGCGTGTTGTTCATAGGGGCATGCGCTGAAACGCCGTACCATCTCCCGATGGGATCTGTGTGCGTGTTCGGCAAGGGTGGGCCCAACGTCGAGACGACTTCAACGGAGGTGTCGCATGTACGCCCGCCGACGCACCGAAATCCTCGTGCTTTTCCTCGCATCGCTTGCCGCCGAAACCGCCCGGGCCGACTTCATACGAGGCGACGCGGACGGCAACGGCCGGATCGGCCCCGAGGACGCGATCGTCCTGGAAAACCATCTGTCCGCGGGAGAGCTCCTGCCGCCGCCCCTCGATCGCGCCGATGTCAACGACAACGAGTACATCACGTACGCCGATCTCCTGAATCTGTCGGAGCACCTGGGCTGCGTTCCGGCGCCGCCGCTGCCGCCCCCCGGCGAGCCTGGTGATGACCCCGACGACGATACGCGCGGGTTCGACGAGATCGACCCGGCCTACACGGTTCACGCGGCGATCGAGCTGACGGCGGACAGAGCCCGCACGACGCTCGCCCTGGAGATCCCGGCCGGCACGCGGGCAAGGGCCGCCGTGATCGTCCTTCGCTTCGATGACGGCGCAAGGCCGGAGCCGCCCTGGTTCTGCCCCGCATCCGGAGTGCGCCTCGTTCACGCGATTCCCGACGGCAGCCGGCTGCTCCTCACGCTGCGCGGCGCGGACTGCGGCATGCTGCCCCTTCCCGGCGCCGCGACGGGGCGCATCGAGCTCGGCACCGCGCTCTTCGCGCACGGCGGCACGGTCGCGTGCGCAAGTCAGGCGTTCTCGCTCGAGCCCGAGCACACGACGGCCTCGGGCGTCGCGGTGCGCGCGAGCATCGTCGATGCGGAGTATCGGGACCGCCACCCCGCGCTCGCGCCCATCGCGTGTGTGGAGACGAACGCCGACTTCAGGCGCGGCGACGCCAACGGCGATGCGCGCATCGACATCGCCGACCCGATCTATACGCTTTCCTACCTTTTCGCCGCGGGCGAGACGCGCTGCCTCGACGCGCTGGATGCCAACGATGACGGCGGCGTCGACATAGCCGATGCGGTCTTCCTGCTGGCGTACGCTTTCGCGGCGGGACCGCCTCCCCCGCCGCCGTTCGCCTCGTGCGGGCCGGACCCGACTCCCGGCGACCCGTGCCACGCCCTCGGGTGCCGCGAAGGATGCAGCAGCCCCCCGGCCGCGGAGAGCCCTTGGCCGATGTTCAGGCACGATCTGCGCCACACGGGCCGCACCGATTTCACGGGGCCGCCGGCGCCCTCGCTCGCCTGGACGTTCAAGGCCGACGAGGGGTTTGTCTCCTCGCCCTCGATCGGCGCCGACGGGACGATCTACGTGGGCTCGGGCTGGCACTTCAGGGACGCGAAGGACAACCACGTCTACGCGCTCAGACCCGACGGCAGCCTCAAGTGGCAGTACGGGCCGGCCAAGGGGTTCTTCTCCTCGCCGGCGCTCGGCCCCGGCGGCATGGTGTACCTGACCGGCCTGGACGGCTACCTGTACGCGATCAGGGACGCCGGCGCCGCGGGCGAGCTCGCGTGGCGCACCTCGATCAGCACGATCTTCTGCCTGAGCTCTCCCACGATCGGACCGGACGGCACCATCTACGCGGGGAGCACCGACTTCAATCTCTACGCGCTCGCGCCGGACGGGTCGGTCCGCTGGGAGCACTACACGGACTGGTGCATCATATCGTCGGCCGCGATCGACGAGCGCGGCATCGTGTACGTGGGCTCGAAGGACGAGCTGCTCTACGCGCTGCGCCCGTCGGGACGGCTCGAGTGGTCGTTCGCGGCCGGGGAGTTCTACGACGGCCGGCTGATCGACTCATCGCCCGCGATCGGAGAGGACGGCACCGTGTACTTCGGCACGGATCAGTACGGCGCGTTCGGCATGACGCCCGTCCCCAGCACCACCAACTTCTGGGCCGTCAACCCCGACGGCACGTTCAAGTGGGTGTTCCTGACCGAGGACGGCGTGGAATCGTCGCCGGCCATCGGCCGCGACGGCACCGTGTACTTCGGGTCGTACGATTCGCACCTCTACGCGGTCGTCGATGCGCAGACTCGCGGCGCGCTCGCGTGGAAGTTCAAGACCGGGGGGGCGATCGATGGCTCTCCGACCGTCGACGGCGACGGCATCATCTACTTCGGCTCGCGCGATGGGACGCTGTACGCGCTCTACCCCGACGGCCGAGTCAAGTGGACGTTCCAGGCCGGCGACGGGATCGAGTCCTCGCCCACCATCGATGCGCGCGGCTACCTGTACTTCGGAAGCTTCGACGGCAATCTCTACGCCCTCGGCACGGGCGGGCCCGACGTCGGCGTGAGCGCGATCGAGCTCCCGGCGCAGGCCGCGCCGGAAAGCCTCGTCACGCCGCGGGCCGTCATCGCCAACTACCGCGGCGCGCCGCAGCGCTGCGAGGCGACGTGCACCATCGCGGCCGGCGAGACGATCCTGTACTCCGACACGATACCGGTGCAGCTCGACGGCGGCGCGCGCAGGACCGTGACGTTCCTGCCGTGGACCGCCGGCGCGGATGCCGGGGCCGCGTACACGGTCACGGTCGCGACGGCGCACCCCGAGGACGAGAACCCGGAGAACGACTCGCGCACGGCGGAACTAGGGACGTAGGCTCGGGCGCCGGCCGCACGCGCGCGCGGCGATACGCGTCACCTGACAAGCTGCGTGCAGGCGACGCCCGCCGTCGCCAGGAGCTCCCTCGACTGCGCCGAAAAATGGTACTCGTCCTCGTACACGACCGCCGCGAGGCCCGCGTTGATGATCATCTTGGTGCATATGAGACACGGGCTCATCGTGCAGTAGAGCGTGCCGCCGTGCACCGAGATGCCGTGGAATGCCGCCTGGACGATCGCGTTCTCCTCGGCGTGCGCGCAGATGCACTCCCCCAGGTTCTCCCCCGACGCCACGTCACTCGCGCACCGCGGGCACCCGCCCTCGAAGCAGTTCGGGATCCCCCGCGGCGTGCCGTTGTAGCCGGTCGAGATGATGCGCCGGTCCCTGACGATCACCGCCGCAATCTGGCGCCGGCAACAATTCCCCCGCCGCGCGACCACATGGGCGATGTCCATGAAGTAGCGATCCCAGTCGGGACGCTCGAAACCGGGTTTCTCCGCCATCGCTCGCTCTCCCGTGCGCCGCGGGGCGCGGCGCCTGCGCAGCGATTGTAGCAAGACGGGGCCGCCACTCGAAAGAGGCCTTGCCGCCGCACCGGCCGCGGCGGGTAGAATGGAGCCCGCCATGACGCTCAAGATCACGTTCGCCTTCGCAAGCCCCCGGGAGTTCGCGCGCGACCCCTCGACCGCACTCCTTCCGCTCGGGCTCCTCGGCATGGGCGCGGCGCTCGGGCGGGCCGGGCACGCGGTCACGCTCGTTCACCTCGCGCAGTTCCGGAACGCCGACGCCGTCCCGCTGCTCGCCGCGGGCTCGCCCCGCATCGTCGGCCTCTCGTGCTTCACGTACCAGCGCGTGCAGACGCTCCAGATCGCGCGCCGGCTCAAGGAACGCACGCGCCCCGACGGGCCGCTCGTGCTCCTCGGCGGGCCGCACGCGAGCCCGCTTGCCGGCGAGATTCTCGCGCGCTGCCCGTGGGTCGACGGCGTCGTCCAGGGCGAGGGCGAGCAGACGATGCTCGAGATCGCCGAGCGCCTCGAACGCGGCGCGGACCTCGCCGGGACGCCGGGGCTCTGGTGCCGGAGCGGCGGCGCCGTCATCAAGGGCCCGCCGCGGCCGCTCGTCGAACGCCTCGACTCGCTGCCCTCGATTGCGGAGGCCGACCTGACGATGCTCGGCGTCGACCCGCTGCTCCAGCTCCGCCACCTCGTCACGGGGCGCGGTTGCAGCGCACGCTGCGCGTTCTGCTACGCGCCCTCGGCCTGGCACGGGTGCGTGCGCTCGCATTCCGTCGAATGGCTCATCCGCGAAATCGCGGCGCTCAAGAAACGCTGCGGCCTGGCGTACCTGAGCTTTCGCGACGACACCTTCACGGACGACCTCGCGCGGACCAAGGAGCTGTGCCGGCGCCTTGTCGCGACCGGCGCCGATATCCTCTGGGACTGCCAGTCGCGCGTCAACCGCCTCGATCACGAGACCCTCGCCTGGATGCGCCGCGCCGGCTGCGTGCAGATACAGCTCGGCGTCGAGTCCGGTTCGGACACGGTCCTGAAATACCTGCGCAAGCCGTTCAACACGGCGCGGCTGCGAAGCGCCGCCGCGGCCTGCCGCCGCGCCGGCATGCGCGTCTCCTTCTACCTCATCTGCGGCGTTCCCGGCGAGCGCAAGGCCGATCTCGATGCGACCGAGCGGCTGGTCGCGGAGACGCGGCCGGCGAGCCTCGTCGTCTCGCGCCTCGCGCTCTTTCCGGGGACGGCGCTCGGCGCGGGCGTTCCCGCCGCCCGCTGGTTCGAGGATCCGAGCGACCACCTGTTCGCGCGCAGCGACCGCCGGGCGCAGGCCGCCGCCGCGCGGCTCGATGCGCTTGCCGCGCGCGTCGCGGCCGAGGAGCCCTTCACGGTCGAGGAGCTCGAGCGCGCCGCGGCGGAGCTCGAGGACGCGCCGCCCGCGCTCCTCAGCCTCGCGCAGCTCCACGAACGCCGCGACGAGGTCGGCGCGGCGATCGCGACGCTCGAGCGCGCCCTCGAGGTCCGGCCGGGATACCTGTGGGCGGAGATCGAGCTCGGCGCGCTGCTCCTCGAGGAGGGCCGCGCGCGGGAAGCGCTCCCCCACCTCGAGTCGGTCGTCGAACGCGTTCCGCGCTGGCCCTACGCGCGCGAGCGCCTGGACGAGGCCCGCGCGCAGGCGGGGAAGAAGCCCGCCGGCCGCCCCGCGCGGTCTTGACCGCGGCCGCGCTCTCGGAGTGTAATCGAGCGTCCGCGCGCCGATCCGGCCGCGCCGCGCAAGGAGCGCCCCATGCAGACTCTCGCAACCATCGACTACACGATCCTGATCGCGTTCTTCGCAGTTCTGGTCGCCATCGGCTTCTCGCTCAAACGGGTGGCATCCAAGAGCCTCGAGAACTACTTCCTGGGCGGCCGGCAGCTTCCCTGGTGGCTCCTCGGCGTGTCGGGCATGGCCTCGTTCCTGGACATGACCGGCACGATGATCATCACCTCGTTTCTCTTCATGCTCGGCCCGCGCGGGCTCTTCATCGAGTTCCGCGGCGGGGCGGTGCTCGTGCTTGCGATCTTCCTCCTGTGGACGGGCAAGTGGCACCGCCGGTCGGGCTGCATGACGGGCGCCGAGTGGATGGCGTACCGCTTCGGCGACGGCGGCGGCGGGCAGGCGGCGCGCATCCTCAGGGCGGTCTCCGAGATCATCTTCATGATCATGATGCTCACGTACCTGATCAAGGGCGCGGGCCTCTTCCTGTCCATGTTCATGCCGTTCTCGCCGGCGCTCTGCGCGTTCATCATGATCGGCGTGGCAACCGTCTACATCATGGTGTCCGGATTCTACGGCGTCGTCTTCACGGACCTCTTCCAGTCGTTCGTCATTCTCTCGGGGGTGATCATCGTCGTCGTCATGGCGGTCATGAAGGTCACCGACGCCGAGAGCCTGGCCGCGGTCGCCGGACAGGTCACGGGCAACGCCGACTGGCTCAGCTCCGCCCCGCACTGGCACACGACGATGCCGGCGGGCTACGGGGCGTACCAGAGCCTGGCGCTCTTCGCGATCTTCTACCTCGTCCGGAACGTCCTGAGCGGCATGGGCGAGGGCGACGACCAGCGCTTCTTCGGCGCCCGCAACGAGCGGGAGTGCGGGATTCTGACCTTCTTCTGGACCTGGCTCATGATGTTCAGGTGGCCCATGATGATCGGGTTCGCCGTGCTGGGGCTGTACCTCGCGAACGACATGTTCCCCGACCAGGCGGTCCTCGGGCAGGCGGCCGCGCTCATCAAGGAGCACGTGCCCGGCGTCGCCAAGTCGCAATGGGCGCAGGTCATCTCCGGCATCATCCACCAGCCCGGGAACTACGCGCCCGACCTCATCGCCGGCCTCAAGGCGCTCCTCGGCGAGGGGGCCCTGAGCGACAAGCTCTACCTCCTGAGCTTCGAGGGCACGGTCGATCCCGAGCGCATCCTCCCGGCCGTCATCCTGAAGTGCATGGCGCCCGGCGTGCGCGGGCTGCTCCTCGTCGTCTTCCTGGCCGCGTCGCTCACGACGTTCGCGTCGCAGATCAACCGCGCCACGGCGTTCTTCACGCGCGACATCTACCAGCGCTTCCTGCGGCCGCGCGCGCGCAACGCCGAGTACATCTACGCGAGCTGGTGCTTCGGGGCCTTCGTCGTCGCGGCGAGCATGCTCATGGCCTACACGGTCGAGAACATCAACGACATCTGGGGCTGGATCATCATGGGCCTTGCGGGCGGCCGGGTGATACCCATGGCGCTGCGCTTCTACTGGTGGCGCCTGAACGGCCAGGGCTACGCCATCGGCATGGCGGCCGTGCTCGTGGGAGCCGGCATCCAGCGCGCGTTCGCGCCGGGCATGGTCGAGCTCCACCAGTTCCTGATCCTCATCGGCGTCGGCATCCTCGGCTGCGTCGCGGGAACGTACGCGTTCGCGCCGGCCGACCGTTCGACGCTCGAGCACTTCTACCGGACGACGCGGCCCTTCGGCCTGTGGGGCCCCCTGCGGGATACACTCTCGCCCGAAGCCCACGCCGCGATGCGCAAGGAGCACCGCAACGATCTCCTGGCCCTGCCGTTCACGATGGCCTGGCAGGTCAGCCTCTTCCTCCTGCCCATGCAGCTCGTCATCAAGACCTACGACGCGTTCTTCGTGACGCTCGTCATCTTCGCGGTGGGCCTGACGGGCATGTACTTCCTCTGGTACCGCAATCTGCCGCCCGCGGACGCGGCGCCCAAGACCCCCGAGACAACGACGCGACAGTAAAGGAGCACGCATGACGCGAAACATCCACCTCCTGTGCAACGCCCACCTCGACCCCGTCTGGCTGTGGGAGTGGGAGGAAGGCGCCGCCGAGGCGATCTCGACCTTTCGCACCGCCGCCGAGCTCTGCGAGACCCACGACACGTTCATCTTCAACCACAACGAGGTGACGCTGTACCAGTGGGTGCAGGAGTACGAGCCCGAGCTCTTCGAGCGCATCCGGAAGCTCGTCCGGCAGGGCAAGTGGCACATCATGGGAAGCTGGTACCTGCAGCCGGACTGCAACATGCCGAGCGGCGAGTCGTTCGTGCGGCAGATCCTGCTCGGCAAGCGCTACTTCAAGAAGCACTTCGGAGTCGATGTCAGGACCGCCATCAACTTCGACCCCTTCGGCCACACGCGCGGCCTGGTGCAGATCATGGCGAAGTCGGGCTACGACTCGTACCTCTTCGGCCGCCCCGACCAGAACGACTGCCCGCTGCCCGCCGATGACTTCGTGTGGGTCGGCTACGACGGCTCCGAGGTCATGGCCACGCGCTTTTCGGGCTGGTACAACTCGAAGCT